>NZ_JAMYLR010000049.1:0-43367 GCF_040318155.1 Mesorhizobium sp. M1307
AGTCCGGTGTCGATCCGAGCCGCATGGACGGCATAAGGTCACAGCTGAAGTCGATCGGGCTCGAACCTTATGATTGCCTCAATCCAGGACTGATGGACTATATCGCCACCTGGACGGCCAAGAGATCCGGCGCGTTGCCGGCCTAGTAGCCGCTCGACTATCATCGATCGAGCCGGGCGACGCCGCCCGGCTCTTTCACATTTGGAACAACGATGCACGCACCTGCTATTCTCGTCGATGCCGACGCTTGCCCGGTGAAGGCCGAGGTCGAAAAAGTCGCCGAGCGGCACGGCATCGTCGTCACCTTCGTCTCCAATGGCGGCTTGCGTCCGTCGCGCGATCCGATGATCCGCAATGTCGTCGTCTCCAAGGGCGCCGATGCCGCCGACGACTGGATCGTCGAAAATGCCCGGTCCAATGACATTGTGGTGACCGCCGATATCCCGCTTGCCGCGCGCGCGGTGGCGCTTGGCGCCCACGTACTTGGTCCGACCGGACGCCCGTTTACGCCCGAAACGATCGGCATGGCGGTGGCAATGCGCGATCTCAAGCAGCATCTGCGCGAGACCGGCGAAAGCAAGGGCTACAATTCGAGCTTCGCGCCGCAGGATCGCTCGCGGTTCCTAGGCGAGCTTGACCGCATCTTGCGGCGAGCGCTGAAATCCGCCTCAGCGGACTGAAGGCCATGGCGACCGGTAGCCCGACCAAGATGCCCATGCGACGCCACACGCCGTTCGCGGTGTCGTCCTGCATTGGCGCGGCAGCCTTTGGCGCGGCGCTGATCTGGCGCGCGCCGCTTGCCTATTGGATCGGCGCCAATGTGTTCTTTGCCGCCTATCTCGTTCTTGTCATCGCCCACATGCCGCGGCTTACCGGCAGCTATCTGCGCAAGAATGCAGGCGACACGGACCTGCCGGTACTGGCCATCTTCGCGGTCACGCTGATTGTCGTCGCTATTGCCATCATTTCGTTGTTTCAATTGATCAACAGAGAGAAGAGCGCGGACACCGTCGAGCTAACGGTGGCGCTGCTGTCTATCCCGCTTGGCTGGTTGACCATCCATGCCATGGCCGCACTTCACTACGCGCATATCTACTGGTTGGATGGCGATGCGATGGATGGCGACACAAAAAAGAAAATTCCAGTCGGCGGCCTCGACTTCCCGGGCGGCAAGCGGCCGGAAGGCTCGGATTTCCTCTATTTCGCCACGGTGATCGGCATGACGGCGCAAACCGCCGACACCAACATCACGACCTCGCAAATGCGCCGTGTCGTGCTTGTGCACTCGATCCTGTCGTTCTTCTTCAACACGGTCATCGTGGCAGCCGCGGTCAACCTCGCCGTCAGCCTCGGCAGTCCGTAATAAATCCGTGATCGGGTGAAACATCGCTTAGGCTGGCGACGTATTGGGAGGAGAAGAGATCTGACGAGGCCGCGACGAACGCGCGGCCGGAGGGAACAACAAATGGAATCGCTTGCCAGAAACCAAGCCGCCGGAGCAGATACCGCCGCGCCGAGTGATGCGACGCTGATCTATCGCCAGTCGCGCTGGACGCGGCTGACGCATTGGCTGTGGGCGATCGCGCTGTTCTTCATGCTGCTTTCCGGCCTGCAGATCTTCAACGCCCGCCCGCAGCTCTATATCGGCAAGGAGTCGGGTTTTGGCTACAACAACACCGTCTTCGCCATTGGCGCCGAGAATACGGCGACTGGCCCGCGCGGCTATACCGAAATCTTCGGCAAGCGCTTCGATACCACTGGTGTGCTCGGCTGGTCGGGTCCGGCCGGCCAGGAGACCTCCCGCGCCTTCCCGTCCTGGGCGACGATCCCTTCCTATTACGATCTCGGCACCGCGCGCGTCGTTCATTTCTTCTTCGCCTGGGTGCTGACCACCACGCTGCTGGTCTGGCTGGTCGCCAGCCTGATCAACGGCCATTTGCGCCGCGATCTTGCCCCGCGCCTCGATGATTTCAGGCGCCTGCCGCGAGACATTGTCGAGCACGCCAAGCTCAGGTTCCATCACACGCGCGACTACAACACGCTGCAGAAGATGGCCTATGGCGGCGTGCTGCTCGTGCTGCTGCCGCTGATGATCATCACCGGCCTTGCCATGTCGCCGAGCATGGATTCGGTGCTGCCGTTCCTGAATGATCTGCTCGGCGGCCGGCAGACGGCGCGCACCATTCATTTCACGGTGATGCTGCTGCTCGTCGCCTTCTTCATTATCCACATCCTGATGATCCTGGCCGCCGGCCCGATCAACGAGCTGCGCTCCATCATCACCGGGTGGTACCGAACCGACCCGCCGGCGTCTGGCGACAAAGCGCCAGAGAGGAGTGCCTGACATGGCGAAATTCGAGATCAGCCCCAAGCTACAGATAAGCCGAAGAAAGTTCCTGACCTCGGCCAGCCTCGGCCTTTCCGGCATCATGCTGTCGGGCTGCGACGCCTTCGACAGCCAGCTGGGCGTCGGCGACAGCCTGCGCAGCTTCCTCGAAAGCGCCAATGGCCTGACCTGGCGGGCGCAGCGACTGCTTGCCGGCGCTGACGCGCTGGCGCCGGAGTTCACCGAGGCCGACATTCGCCAGCTACAGCGGCCGAACGGTGTCACCGCACCGGACGACGATTTCTACAAGGGCCTGCTCGCCAGCGATTTCGCCGACTGGCGGCTGGAGGTTTCAGGCCTGGTCGAAAAACCGCTGTCGCTGAGCCGCGAGCAGCTGATGAACATGCCGAGCCGCACCCAGATCACCCGTCACGACTGCGTCGAAGGCTGGAGCTGCATTGCCAAATGGACAGGCACGCCGCTGTCGCTGGTGCTCGATCAGGCAGTGGTCAAGCCGCAGGCGCGCTACGTCATGTTCCACTGCCTCGATACGATCGACCGCAGCCTTGCCGGCGACATCAAATATTACGGCTCGATCGACCTGGTCGATGCCCGCCATCCGCAGACGATCCTTGCCTATGGCCTCAACGGCAAGCCATTGCCGGTCGAGAACGGCGCGCCGCTGCGCGTCCGCGTCGAGCGCCAGCTCGGCTACAAGATGCCGAAATACCTCTACAAGATCGAACTGGTCGACGGCTTCGCCAATCTCGGCGGCGGCAGAGGCGGCTATTGGGAGGACAATGGCTACGACTGGTACGGCGGCATCTGACCGAAACCTGACCCAAGCTTCATCTAACTGTCGTCGTCGCTGTCGTCGCCGTCGCTGCGCAGGGCCGGATTCAGGTCAGGATTATCGTCAGGGGTGACAAGCTTGCCCAGCCCGTGCGGTCCCTGGTAGTTGCCGTGGGTATCGAAGTTGGGGTTGCCCTGATTGTCGAATTGCGGCGTCGGATCGATCGATTGGTCGTAACGGCGCGGGCGCGGCTTCGGATAGTAATTATCGGAATGATGGCGATGCGAATTGCCGTTGTCGAGAATGGCGCCTACCACGCCGCCGACGATAATGGCTGCGGCGACGTCGCCAGCAGAGGGATTGCGGTCGGGGCCGGCGACTGCGAATTCGGCCGAGCAACCATTGTCGACCCAGATGCCGCCGCCGTCATAGCCCCAGCTTCTACCGTATACGCAACGCGCCTTCGAAAGCCTGGAGGTCAACTGCACGCCGCGGCGCGTATCGACCCCGCAATAGGAATAGCGGTAATCGGCGCTGGAGCAGACCACGCGTTTTGCCCCCGCAGCCTGCGCTGCCGCCGGCAGCAGCGAAAGCTTCGCCGGATTGCCCAGGATGCAAACCAGGAACATCATCGAACCGGTAACCGTCATCCGTGTCGACATCGCAACTCTCCATCAGGGTCCGCTATCGACAGAATGGCACCTCTGTGTAAATCTGACAACCGGACGGGCTCAGCGAGGTTATATTAATGCGCGCTAAGATGATCGCCACAACTATACTTGCCCTTTCTGCCTGGTTGGCTTTGTCGCTGCTGCCGGCCCGGGCGGACGACAGCCTCAAGCGCATCATCGACCAGAAGGCACTGACGATCGGCGTGGCGCTCAACCCGCCATGGATCCTCAAGAAGGCCGACGGGAAGTTGGCCGGCTATGATGTCGACCTGACCAGTGCGCTGGCGTCTGATCTCGGCGTCGACCTGAAGCTGGTCGAGGTGCCCTGGAACGACCTCAAGACAAGACTGCTCAAGGGTGATTTCGACATGATCGCGGCTGGCTACGCCAGCACGCCGGAACGCGCACGCGAGGTGGTGTTCTCCAACCAGACCGGCACCGCCGATATCCGCATGGTTGCGACGATCGCCAGCCTTGGGAAAAGGCCGGGAAAGGCAGTGGCGGCGCCGGGATACAAGATCGCCGTGCTGTCCAATTCCACCGATGAAGCCGCCGCGAAGGAAGCTTTTCCCAAGGCGACCATCCTGTCTTTCGACAATACCTCAGATGTTTTCGCCGCGATCATCGGCGGCGACGCACAGGCGATGGTCGCGACGTCGCCGACGCCGCAGATGGCCGCCAGGCTCTATGACGCGAAGTTGACGATGGTGGGCGGCCCGCTGTTGCGGACGCCGGAAGCGTTTGCGATGCGCCCGGACGATGTCCGCCTCATCCAATACGTCAACAACTGGATCGGCGCGCGTACCGCCGACGGCACCATAGGCGGCGTGCGCCGCTACTGGTTCGGCAGCTTCAAATGGATGTCGCGCTTCGAGACAGCTAAGTCCGAGCCCGCCAAGCAATAGGGTCGCGACCTGTTATGCAACCTTGTCGATCAGCGGCTTCAGCGCCGGATGGATTTCCGGCGAGGCGTGCTTGATCAGCGTCAGCAGCGCGCGCTCGTTCTCCTGCAGCGGCCGGTCGCCTATGTGTTCAGCGAGCCATTTGGCCTCGCCGGCATCGACCGTCTCGGCGCAGCGGGCCAGAGCCTCGGCTGCCTTGTTCTTGGACTCCCACTCGGCTTCGATATCGCCGGGTGAGCGATAGGCTTCCATGATGCCGGACAGGCCGCCCGATACCATGCGGCTGAAGAACCCGCCGATCTCCGGATCGGCCTGCTCGAAGAACGAATCCCGGCGCAGCGCCACGTCGCGCACCGGCGGTTCGTAGCCGGCCGAACACATGACGAAATTGGCGATCGCCTTGACGAACAGATCGTTCCAGGACGGATCGTTGTCGCCCGCCGCTGTCCGCTCGTTGATCTCGAACAGCACCTCGGCCTCGGCGCGGCTGATGGCGATGTTGCCATCGCCGCCATAGGCGTAAAGGATGCGGCGCAACAGCTCGACCTCGGCCTTGGCAATCGACCCAGGGATAAGCCTGCCGCCGGTCGCAAGCGGCCCCTTGCCGTCCACGACCGCATGAGCGACCTGCTCCAGCGCATAGCTGGAAAGCGTGCTCGGCGATGATTTGGCAACTTCCAGCACATGCACCAGCAACTCGAGTTCGGTTCGGCTGTCGACGATGCCGTCGCGCGAAATCGTCCGGATCAGCCAGTCGGCATTGTCCTGCGAAACATAGCCCGCCGGCTTTTCCTGGTGGACGATGAAATCGGTGACGGCCTCGACGAAAAACTCGAGCCATTCCGCGCATTTGTCCCTCGCCGTCGCGTCGAGCGCAAACAACGCCTCGGCCTCGCCGCGCGTTACCACGCCGTCGCCGAACACTTCGCCGCGCAGCATGACCACGTCTTCCGCTGTGATCCGATTTTTCGAGGTCAGCCTGGCCACCGGCGCGCTCATGATCAATTCGCCCATTTTGTTCCCCGCCCGCCGCCGGTAATTGCCGGCCCTTATGCGGTATATCGGCAAGGTCTTGAGAAACCGGCAAGCGGCGTGGTTAGCGAAGGCTTGCCTGTAAAGAAGGCCGCAGAAGACTTGGCGTAAAAATGTCGCCGGCAGGTGACAAGGTGTCGTCCACGGGCTATGGATGACGAGTCGAGGGCTCCTGACCGAGTCCTACCTGTTTGTGGGAGAGAGCAGCGAGAGCTGCCGCCGAAGGGGAAATCGCCCGAAATCTCTCAGGCAAAAGAACCGTAGACGGGAAAGACACTCTGGAAAGTCGGGGCTTGCCCCCGCGCCGAAGGTGTAAGCGCTGCCGACAGAGTTACGGGGCGCGAGTCTCTCAGGCTTCAGACAGAGGGGCACGGACTGGTCGCCATTCGCGGCCGCTTGCGTGCGACTCTGGAGATGACATGACGGGCGACGATACCAAACACCTTCCCCTCGAAGATCTGCACATGGCAGCTGGTGCGCGCTTTGGCGCCTTCGCCGGCTGGTCGATGCCGCTGACCTATCCGGCCGGCGTGATGAAGGAGCACCTGCACAGCCGTGAGCATGCCGGCCTGTTCGACATCTCGCACATGAAGCTGTTCGAAATCAGCGGTACGGGGGCAGCAGCGCTTCTGAACCGCGCCTGCCCGTTCGATGCCGGCGCACTTGAGGTTTCCCAGTCCAAATACACGTTCTTCCTCAATGAGGCGGCCGGCATTCTGGACGATCTGATCGTCACCAGGCTCGGCGCCGAGCGCTTCATGATGGTCGCCAATGCCGGCAACGCCGCCGCCGACGAAAAGCATCTGCGCGCACTGGCCAAAAATTTCGATGCAGAGGGCGATTTCGATGTAAAAGTGGATGCGCTCGACCGCGTCTTCCTGGCCATACAGGGCCCCGAGGCGTGGGCTGCCCTTTCCCGCGCCGGCATCGAGACCGGTTCGCTGGTGTTCATGCACGGCATCGAGCCGCGCGAAAAATGGTTCATGAGCCGGTCCGGCTATACCGGCGAAGACGGCTTCGAGATCGGCCTGCCGGAAGCGGATGCAAGAAACCTCGTCGCCAGGCTGCTCGAGGACGAGCGGGTGATGTGGGTCGGCCTTGCCGCCCGCGACAGCCTGCGGCTCGAAGCCGGACTGTGCCTGCACGGGCTGGACATCACGCCGGAGATCGATCCGGCCAGCGCCGGGCTGATGTGGGCCATCCCCAAGGAGGTTCGCGCCTCTGGCGCCTTCATCGGCGCCGATGCGCTGCGCGCCATCCTGGAGCGTGGTCCGGCGCAAAAACGCGTCGGCCTGAAGCCGGAAGGCCGCCAGCCGGTGCGCGCCGGTGCTGCCCTTTTCGATGCTGACGGCAACCCTGCCGGCCATGTCACCTCAGGCGGCTTCGGCCCCTCGGCCGGTCATCCGGTCGCCATGGGCTACGTCCAGACGCCGCTTGCCAAATCCGGCGCAAAACTGTTCGCCGATGTCCGCGGGACGAAAATCCCGGTCGACATCCACCCCTTGCCCTTCACGCCCCATCGCTACCGCAAAGGATGATTCAATGGCAAAGACCTATTTCACCGAAGATCACGAATGGCTGCGCGTCGAGGGCGGCATCGCCACGGTCGGCATCACCGATTACGCGCAGCAGCAGCTCGGCGATCTCGTCTTCGTCGAACTGCCGGAGCCGGGGAAGAAGCTGGCCAAGGGCGACACCGCCGTGGTGGTCGAATCGGTCAAGGCCGCATCGGACGTCTACGCGCCGGTCGACGGCGAGATCACCGAGGCCAACACCTCGCTGTCATCGGATCCTTCACTCGTCAATTCGGCGGCAACCGGCGACGGCTGGTTGTGGAAGATGAAGCTGGCCAATGAGCGCCAACTCGACGGACTCCTCGATGAAGCCGCTTACAAAGCCCATATTGGTTGATAGCAGGACCAGGAAGATGACCGCAGCACCCTACCCCTTCTCGGCTCGCCATATCGGCCCGGGCCTCCATGACGTCAGAGCCATGCTGGCGGCGATCGGCGTTCCTTCGGTCGAGACCCTGATCAGCCAGGCAGTGCCGAAGTCGATCCGGCTCGACCGGCCGCTGGCCCTGCCCGCGCCCGCAAGCGAAGCGGAAGCGCTGGCCGAGCTCGCGGCGACGATGGCAAAGAACACGGTGCAGAAGAGCTTCATCGGTGCCGGGTATCATGGCGTCCACGTGCCGCCGGTGATCCAGCGCAACCTGTTCGAGAACCCGGCCTGGTATACGGCTTACACGCCTTACCAAGCCGAGATCAGTCAGGGCCGGCTGGAGATGCTGTTCAACTTCCAGACACTGGTGACGGAACTGACCGGCCTGCCGGTGGCATCGGCCTCGCTGCTCGACGAGGCGACGGCGGTGGCCGAAGCGGTTGGCATCGCGCTGCGCCATCATCGCGACAAGCGCACCAAGGTGGCACTGGCCGGCACGCCGCACCCGCAGACGCTGGACGTCGTGCGCACCCGCGCCGAGCCGCTCGGCATCGAGGTCGACGGCGAGGTGATCGACGACAACACCGCCGCCCTGCTGGTCTCCTGGCCCGATACATTCGGCGTCTACGGCGACCACAAGGCAGCGATCGACAGGGCCCGTGCTGCCGGCGCGCTGGTCGTCTTCATCGCCGACCCGCTTGGCCTGACGCTGACCGATGCGCCGGCCAGGCTTGGCGCCGACATCGCCGTCGGCCCGATGCAGCGTTTTGGCGTGCCGATGGGCTTTGGCGGGCCGCACGCCGCCTATTGCGCCGTCTCCGACAGGCTGACGCGGCTGATGCCCGGCCGGCTCGTTGGCCAGTCGACGGATAGCAAGGGCCGTCCTGGTTATCGCCTCGCTTTGCAGACACGCGAACAGCATATCCGCCGCGACAAGGCGACGTCCAACATCTGCACCGCACAGGCGCTGCTCGCCAATATGGCGACGGCCTACGCGATCTGGCATGGCCCTGCCGGGCTGCAGGCGATTGCCGGCCGCGTCCACACGCTGGCCAACCGCCTGGCTGCCGGCCTCAAGGCAGCGGGCGTTTCGGTGGTCGGCGACAGCCATTTCGACACGGTGACCGTGAAAGTGAAGGGCAGAGCCGGCGGGATTGCCGCCGCCGCAGAAAAGACCGGCCGGCTGCTGCGCGTCATCGACGCCGACCATGTCGGCATCAGCTTCGACGAGACCTCCACCGAGGCCGATCTGGAGGCGATCGCAGCACTTTTCGGCGCCAAGGCCGGCGTTGCCGCCGGCAGTTCCATGCCAGGAAAACCGCGCGGCAAGGAGTTTCTCACCCAGCCCGTCTTCCGCGAAAACCACTCGGAAACCGACATGATGCGCTTCCTGCGCCGGCTGGCCGACAAGGACCTGGCGCTCGACCGCGCCATGATCCCGCTCGGCTCCTGCACCATGAAGCTCAACGCCGCCGCCGAAATGATGCCGGTGAGCTGGCCTGATGTCGCCAACCTGCATCCCTTCGCCCCGGCCAACCATTCGACAGGCTATCGCGCCATGATCGACGAGCTGGAAGGCTGGCTGGCCGAGATCACCGGCTTCGACGCGGTGACCCTGCAGCCCAATGCCGGCAGCCAGGGCGAATATGCCGGGCTGCTCGCCATTCGCGGCTATCATCTGTCGCGCGGCGAAGGCCATCGCACCATCTGCCTGATCCCGTCCTCGGCGCATGGCACCAATCCGGCAAGTGCGGCCATGGCTGGCATGAGCGTCGTCGTCGTGCGCTGCACCGAGGACGGCAATATCGACATGGCCGACCTGAAGGCCAAGGCGGCCGAGCATGCGCACAACCTCGCGGCGCTGATGTTCACCTACCCTTCGACGCATGGCGTCTTCGAGGAAGGCGCGCGCGACCTTTGTGCCCTCGTCCACAGCCATGGCGGCCAGGTCTATTTCGACGGCGCCAATCTCAACGCGCTGGTCGGCCTCGCCCGTCCCGGCGATATCGGCGCCGATGTCTGCCACATGAACCTGCACAAGACCTTCTGCATCCCGCATGGCGGCGGCGGCCCCGGTGTCGGCCCGATCGGCGTCAAGGCGCATCTGGAGCCATATCTGCCCGGCCACGTCACCGAAGGCTCGGCCCATGCCGTGGCGGCGGCACCGTTCGGCAGTGCCTCCATCCTGCCGATCACCTGGATGTATATTCGTATGATGGGCGCTTCCGGCCTGAAGCAGGCGACCGAGACGGCGATCATCTCCGCCAACTATGTGGCGACGCGGCTCGGCGAGCATTTCCCCCTGCTTTACAAAGGGCGCAACGGACGCGTTGCGCATGAATGCATCCTCGACACCCGCGCGCTCAAAGACAGCGCCGGCATCAGCGTCGACGATATCGCCAAGCGGCTGATCGACTATGGTTTCCATGCACCGACCATGTCGTTCCCGGTGGCCGGCACACTGATGGTGGAGCCGACCGAGTCCGAGCCCAAGCGCGAGCTGGATCGCTTCTGCGAGGCGATGATCGCCATAGCCGGCGAGGCAGCCAAGGTGGCGAAGGGCGAATGGCCGTTGGCCGACAATCCTCTAGTCAATGCGCCGCACACCGCCGCCGAGGCGTTGGCCGGCCAGTGGACCCATCCCTATTCGCGCCTGGAGGCGGCCTACCCCGCCGGCGATGCCGACACGGCGGCAAAATACTGGCCGCCGGTGTCGCGCATCGACAATGTCGCCGGCGACCGCAACCTTGTCTGCTCCTGCCCGCCGCTGTCGGAATATCTGGGTGCGGCGGAATAGATCATGATCCCGAAAAGTGGAATCCGGTTTTCGGACAAGATCATGGGTCTAACAAGAAGATAGAAACCTCAATCAGGCAGAACGCAAGGCCGGCCCGTCGGCCTTGCTCGCCCGGTCCCGGACGACGACGCGATTTCGCCCGGCGCGCTTTGCCGCATAGAGTGCTGCGTCGGCTTCGGCCAGCACATCGTCGAGACCGGTGCCGTTTGTTCCGCCAAAGCCGATGCCGCCGCTGACTGTGCTTCGCAACGGACCGAGCTGGGTGGCCACGACTTCCGTGCCGAAGGCGACGCTGATCTTGCTCGCAATGTCATAGGCCTTCTCTTCCGTCATCCGCGACATGACGAGCACGAATTCCTCGCCGCCCAACCGGAAGGCGTCGACGCCGGTCCGGGCGTATTTCCTGATGATGGCGGCAAAGCGGCACAGAACCTGGTCGCCGACCGGGTGACCAAATACGTCGTTCGTCCTCTTGAAATGGTCGAGGTCGAACATGGCAACGGACATGAACGGACCGAAGACCCGCTCGCCGTAGAGTGCCGTCAACGCCCGCCGATTCATCAGCCCGGTCAATGGATCGGTCATCGTCTCGGCCTTCAATTCGATCTGCGCCTGCAAATGATGCAGGGAGAGCGTCAATGCGCCGAGCCCGGTCATGCAGGCGACGGCCACGACGGAATTCACCCGCTCGGCCCAATTGTCCGGTGCTACACCGAGCACCCATTGGCCCGTGACCAGCAGGACCGCGCCGCAAAGTCCGAACGACAGCGCACAGACGCCGCTCAGGAACGAGACGACCAGCAATATCCGGCGATCGTGACCACCCTCAATCCAGAACATCGCCCCGATGAGCGAGAGCAGCGCCGTTACCGTCGCGTAGGTGACAATAAAGCCGACACCATCAAACCCGAGATACGTCGCGCCCGCGCAAACAGCCATCGCAACCAAGGTCGGCAAGATGGCGCGCCTGTAGTCGCCTGTGCCGAGATATTGCATAGCCGACAGGCAGATGATCAGGAAGCCGAGGCTGAGAAGCACAAGCACGATCTGGCAAAGCCAGGCGCTTGGATCCCTGGTGTAATGCCAGAACAACACGACATGTGCGACCAGCACGAGAATGCCGCAGGCCACCGTCAGCACAAAGCGTGCCTTTGGCGCGGTGAACCAGATCGCAAACATGGTGATGCTAAGGCACGTGCCCGACAGCGCCGCCGCGAGCAGGAGCGAACTGTAATCCAACATGCTTAAGCGACAGCCTCTTGAAGGTTCCACTGCATTCTAGGTCAGCGACAGTTCGCGGATATCGTTTTTCAGCCAACCTTGCGGCGTAACCTTCGGACAAGGTTTACAAAGCGTCGATGCTCCACCCTCGACCCCATTTCCGCCGCTTGGCTGTCGAATGGTTTTGCAGTAAGAGGCCCTATCCTCGAACGTAACAGGAACCTCCGTCGCCTGCCCACAAAAAGCGTGGCAGTATCGGGTGGTGATTCGCAGCATCGGAATCCAGGACCGGCATGGACGACAACAACGATCTTTTCGCCAAATTGGACAAGCAGCCGCAACCGGCTCGCGCCGCCGCGCGCCCGGCCGACCCGCTGGTGCAGGCGGCGAAGCGGCCGGCGCCCCGCGACGCCAGCGAGAGCTACAGTGCCGCCGATATCGAAGTGCTGGAGGGGCTGGAGCCGGTGCGCCGCCGCCCGGGCATGTACATTGGCGGCACCGACGACAAGGCGATGCACCATCTGTTCGCCGAGGTCATCGACAATTCGATGGACGAGGCGGTCGCCGGCCATGCGACCTTCATCGATGTCGAGCTTTCCGCCGACGGATACCTGTCCGTCACAGACAACGGCCGCGGCATTCCGGTCGATCCGCACCCGAAATTCAAGAAGCCGGCGCTCGAACTCATCATGACGACGCTGCATTCAGGCGGCAAGTTCGACAGCAAGGTTTACGAGACGTCCGGCGGCCTGCACGGTGTCGGCGTTTCCGTGGTCAACGCGCTGTCCGACCATCTCGAGGTCGAGGTGGCGCTGGGAAGGAAACTTTATCGGCAAAAGTTCTCGCGCGGCATTCCTGTGACCGGCCTGGAGCAGCTCGGCGAGGTGCACAACCGCCGCGGCACGAAGATCCGCTTCCATCCAGACGAGCAGATTTTCGGCAAGGGCGCTGCTTTCGAGCCGGCGCGGCTCTACCGCATGGCGCGGTCAAAGGCCTATCTGTTCGGCGGTGTCGAAATCCGCTGGACCTGCGATCCGTCGCTGATCAGGGAAAAGGACACGACGCCGGCCAAGGCAGAATTCCATTTTCCGGGCGGCCTCAAGGATTATCTGAAAGCCTCGCTCGGCGACGAATTCCAGGTCACCCGCGAAATGTTCGCCGGCAAGAGCGAGAAGCAGGGCGGTCACGGTTCGCTCGAATGGGCGGTGACCTGGTTCGGCGGCGACGGTTTTATCAATTCCTATTGCAATACCATCCCGACCGCGGAGGGCGGCACGCATGAGGCCGGCTTCCGTAACGTCCTGACGCGCGGCTTGCGCGCTTATGCCGACCTGGTCGGCAACAAGCGCGCCTCGATCGTCACTTCCGAGGATGTGATGATCTCGGCGGCGGGCATGCTGTCGGTGTTCATCCGCGAACCGGAATTCGTCGGCCAGACCAAGGACAGGTTGGCGACGATCGAGGCGATCCGCATCGTCGAAAGCGCTATCCGCGACCCGTTCGACCATTGGCTGGCCGACAATCCGCAGGAAGCTTCGAAACTGCTCGAATGGGTGATCGCGCGCGCCGACGAGCGGGTGCGCCGCCGCCAGGAAAAGGAAGTGTCGCGCAAGAGTGCGGTGCGCAAGCTGCGCCTGCCCGGCAAGCTCGCCGACTGCACGCAGAATGCCGCCGCCGGTGCCGAGCTGTTCATCGTCGAGGGCGATTCGGCCGGCGGTTCGGCAAAGCAGGCGCGCGACCGCGCCAGCCAGGCGGTGCTGCCCCTGCGCGGCAAGATCCTCAACGTCGCCAGCGCCGGCAACGACAAGCTTGCCGCCAACCAGCAGATATCCGACCTCATCCAGGCGCTTGGCTGCGGCACGCGCTCGAGATACCGCGACGAGGACCTGCGTTACGACCGGGTCATCATCATGACAGATGCCGACGTCGACGGCGCCCATATCGCCTCGCTGCTGATCACCTTTTTCTACCAGGAGATGCCAAGCCTGGTCCGCGGCGGCCATCTCTATCTGGCGGTGCCGCCGCTTTATTCGATCCGGCAAGGCGGCAAGGTCGCCTATGCCCGCAACGACGCGCACAAGGACGAACTCCTGCGCACCGAATTCACCGGGCGCGGCAAGGTCGAAATCGGCCGCTTCAAGGGGCTGGGCGAAATGATGGCCGCCCAGCTCAAGGAAACCACCATGGACCCGAAAAAGCGCACGCTGCTGCGGGTCGACGTTATCGATGCCGAGGCGGCGACCAAGGATGCGGTCGACGCATTGATGGGGACCAAGCCCGAGGCCCGTTTCCGGTTCATCCAGGAACGCGCGGAATTCGCCGAGACGGAAGTGCTGGATATCTGAGCTCCCGCCGCTAGCTTGGCCTTCTGAGCTGGAGACGAGCACTTGACCTGGGCGCGGCTGAAGGACGATATCGGCACGCGGATCGCTGGCCTGACGCGGCCGACGCGCTCGGACTGGATCTTTGCCCTGCGCACCGTTTCGGCCGGCCTCATCGCACTCTTGGCCGCCTATGCGCTGAAGCTCGACCACCCGCAATGGGCGATGATGACGGTGTTCATCGTCGCACAGCCGGTCGCCGGCATGGTGCTGGCGAAGGGGTTTTATCGTCTCCTCGGCACGCTTGCCGGCGCGCTGGCTGCGATCGGCATTACCACTGTTTTCGATGCCAACCCGTGGTTGCTGGTTACCGTTCTTGCCGTCTGGATCGGCATCTGCTCGCTGGTCTCGTCGCTGCTCCGCAATCCGGAAGCCTATGGCGCGGCGCTTGCCGGCTACACCGCGATGATCATCGGCCTGCCGGCTTTCGGCCAGCCGCACCTCGTCATCGATCTCGCCGTGGCGCGCTGCGCGGAAATCGTGCTTGGCATCATTTGCGCCGCGCTGAGCAGCCGGCTGATCCTGCCGAAACTGGCCGCCGACGCCATCATCTCAAGACTGAAACGCAGCATTCTCGACCTGGCGGCCTATGCGGACGGCGCTTTTTCCGGCGGCGATGCGGAAAAGCTTGCCGGGCTGCACCGCAAGCTGATCGGCGACGTCCAGACGCTCGGCGAGATGCGCACCTACGCAAGGCTGGAGGGGCCGAGCCTCGCCACCCGCGCCTATCCGGTCCGGCGTACCATCGGCCAGCTTCTGTCGGCCCTGTCAGCGGCGCGTGCGCTGCATGCCCACGCCGCGCCGAAGAATGCAGCCCTCATCCCCGTTCGCGCCGAGTTGCAGGCCGTTGTCGGCGAACTGGTAGCCAAGCCGGGCGCACTGGACGATACGGCGCCCTGGGTGGCGCGGCTCGACGCAATCGCCGGCAAGGCACGGCAGATGCCTGGCATCGCGGCCGGGCAAGACATTGACTGGGCTGGCACTGTCACCCGCCTAACCATTGCCGCCGACTTCGCCGAGGCTATGCAGCAAGTGCTGCGCGGCCTGGATGCACTCCGCTCTCCCCCGTCTCGTGCCAGTCGCGAACGGCGGCAGCCGGCGCTGGTGGTGCACCGCGATTATCGTGCGGCATCGCACAATGCCGTGCGCGCCGCTATCGCCACACTCCTGGTCGCCGGCTTCTGGCTGGCGACGAAATGGTCGGACGCGACGGGCACGGTCATTCTGGTCGCGGTCGTCTCCAGCCTGTTCGCCGCTCGCCCCGATCCGATCCGGTCGGCATGGAACTTCTTCGAGGGCACGTTGCTCGCCCTGCCCTTTGCGTTTCTCATCGGCCAGTTGGCGCTTCCGGCTTTGCCAGGCTTCGGATGGTTCATGGTCTTTGTCGTGCCGATCCTGGTGCCAGCGGCACTGGCCATGGCCAATCCGCGCTACGTCGGCGTGGCAACGGCCTTTGCGATCAATTTCCTCGCCTTCCTCAGCCCACATCAGGTCATGACCTACGATCCGGAGCCGTTCTTCGCCAATTCGGCAGCGGTCCTTGTCGGCATTCTTCTGGCGATCGGCGTCTTCGCCGTCGTGCTGCCCGCCGACCCCTGGGTTACAGTCAACCGCATCCTGCAAACCATGCGCGAAGATCTTGCACGCCTTTGCCTGCACGACCGCCTGCCGCGGCGATCGGCCTTCGAAAGCCTTGCCTACGACCGGATCAACCAGTTGATGCCACTGCTGCAGAACGCCGGCAAGAAAGGCGACGCGGTTCTCGGCGGCGGCATAGCTGCGGTTACCGTCGGCCTCGAAATCCTACGGCTGCGCAACGCGCAGCAAAGTTCCGCGATCCCGCCTGAAACAGCACTTTCCATCGCCAATTTCCTGCGCGGTCTGGCACGCGAGCTGCTGTTCAGGCGGCCCGGCGAGCCGCAGACGGCGACCGTCGCAGTCGCCAGGCAGTATGCAGCAGGCATCGCGGAGCGCAGCGTCGCGGCCGAAATGCTGCAGATCGCCGCTTCGCTGCGCATCATTGCCGCCGCGATCGAGGATTTTCCGGATTTTTTCGCGAAGGACCGGGTTTAGGCAGCAGCGATCGCCAGCGCGTGCCCGCGTGCGTTCTCGCGCAGCGCGTCGAGATGGATCGATTTGACCAGCCCGGCGAGATCGCCTTCTGCGGACTGTCCGCCCAATTCCTTCAGCATCAGCCAGCTGACTTCCTGGACGCCGGCGAGGCGTTTGCCATTGGCGACCTCGCGCCAGACCTTCAGCGCGCGCAGAATGATGGCGTGGGTGGCGGCGGCAAGCCCGGCGCTGCGGAACAGTGCCTGCAACGCTATGTCATGCCCGCCGGCCAGCAGTGCTCTCACCCGTTGTTCGGACTGTTGGCTGAGCGCGACCAGCGCCGAACCAAAGAAGTCGACCTTGCCGTGCGCAATGGTGCGGACGACGAAGCTTGCGGTCAGGTCGCCGCGCAGGCGCAGATGTTCGACAAGTGCGGTATGTTCCTCTGTCCGCGTGCCTTCGATCAGCGTCACCGAAGCCTTGATGCAAGCATCGCGCGTGACGCGCTCGGCCCTGGCGGCGCCCATCAGCGCCAGCACCAGCGGCGACCCCTTGAGCATCTCCCCGAGCTTGACCAGCAGCGTATGCCGGCAATCGGCGGGCAGCCGGGTGTCGGCGATCAGCGCCTCGCGCACCAGAGGCAGATGGCCGTGCCGCTCGGCCATGCGGCGAAAGCTGACGGATGCGATGTCGGCGCCGCTGTTGGCGAGCAGCGTGGCGCAGGCTTCCGGCTCGCCGATCTCGGCGATCGCCGCCGCAACCGACATCGAGACGCGTGGCCGGTCGGCGATCACCTTCTGCGTCGCCTTCTGGCCGCCGGCAACCCGATCGATCAGGTCGGCATCGGTGAGCAGCGGCGAGCGCGCCAGCACCAAGGCTGCGACTTCCGGCTGGTCCGAGGCCAGCGCGCTGACGATCTGCGGCGGCGCATGATGGCTCATGGAAAGCGCGTCGGCGATCGCCGCCCGCACCTTCGACGATACGTCATCGAGCAGCAACGTCAGCGCCGCCTCGGCAGCGCAGCGGTCCTCGAAAGGCAGCTCCGAGTCGACATAGGCGCGAGCCAGCGCGCTTGCCGCCGCAGCACGCTCCGACACCTTCGCCGTATGGATCCATTTCAGGAAATGCGAAACGACCATGTCGCCTGCTTACGCCCCTTGCCAGAACGCTTCTGACCCTGGCGGAGACCGTAGGCACAAATGGTTTACGAACGGTTCACCATGTTCGTTAACTGGCTTGCGAGCCCGGTATGCAACGCCTATCAACCCTTAAGCAGCGGAGGAGATCGACAATGGCCGGACTTTACCTTGAGGAGTTCGTTCTCGGCCATGTGTTCAAGCACACGCTGCGCAAGACCGTGACCGAAAGCGACAATATGCTGTTTTCGGTGATGACGCTGAACCCGCAGCCGCTGCACATCGACTTCGACTTCGCGGCGAAGAGCGAATGGGGCAAGCCGCTGGTCAATTCGCTGTTCACGCTTGGCCTGATGATCGGCATCTCGGTCAATGACATCACCGTCGGCACCACCATCGCCAATCTCGGCATGAAGGAGACAGTGTTTCCGCACCCCGTCTTCCATGGCGACACCATTCGCGTCGAGACCACGGTGGTTTCGGTGCGCGATTCCAGGTCGAAACCGGACCGCGGTATCGTCGAGTTCGAGCACCGCGCCTATAACCAGAACGATGTGCTGGTTGCCAAATGCACGAGGCAAGCCATGATGATGAAAAAGGCATAGCCGATGCGTTCTCTGCTCTTCGTTCCTGGCGATTCGGAAAAGAAGCTGGAGAAGGGCTTTGGCGTAGGAGCCGACGTGGTCATCGTCGACCTCGAGGATTCGATTGCCGCGCAGAACAAGGGGTTGGCGCGCGACACAGCGGCGCGTTTTATCGCCGAGCACAGGCACCGGACCAGCTCCGCGATCTATGTGCGCGTCAACGATCTTTCGACCGGACTGACCGACGACGATCTGGCGGCGCTCGTGCCGGTGAAACCAGACGGCATCATGCTGCCTAAGTCGAACAGCGGACTGGATGTCCAGCATCTCTCGGCCAAGCTCAGGGTGCACGAAGCCGAAGGCGGCCTGCCGGATGGCGCGATAAGGATCCTGCCGATCATCACCGAAACGGCCGCAGGCGTCTTGGCCGCAGCGACCTACGCCCGTGCAAGCGCGCGGCTTGTCGGCGTCACCTGGGGGGCGGAAGATCTGTCGGCGGCGATTGGCGCGCGCGCGACGCGCGACGCGAATGGCCGCTACACGGATGTGTTCCGCCTCGCCCGCACCATGACCATGCTTGCCGCAAGTGCCGCGGAAGTCGCGGCAATCGACACCGTCTTTCCGGATTTTCGCGACATGGCCGGCTTCGAGGCCGAATGCGCCGAGGCCGAGCGCGACGGTTTCACCGGCAAGATGGCGATCCATCCGGCGCAGGTACCGGTCATCAACGCCGCCTTCACGCCTTCGGCGCAAGCGGTGAAAAGCGCCCTGGCGATCGTCGAGGCGTTCGAGGCGGCAGGAAATCCCGGCGTCGTTGGCATGGATGGCAAGATGTACGACCGGCCGCATCTCAAGCTCGCAGAGCGGCTCCTGGCGCGAGCCAAGGCATCGGAGCTTGATCCTTAGGGGGTCTGTTCCGCGCCGAAATTATCCCACCCACGGCCCTGAATAGTCGGCATAGAGCTTTGCCGGATCGGGCCGCGGTCGTTCCGGTGCTGGCCCCTGGTAGGAGCCGATATGGACGAAGCCGACGACCCGCTCATGCGGCGCCAGGCCGAGGATCGCCCTGCCCTCGGGCACGTCGGAATACCAGTTGCTGATCATGTTGGTGCCGTAGCCCAGCGCATTGGCGGCAAGCATCAGGTTCATCGCCGCCATGCCGCCGGACAGGAACATCTCCCATTGCGGGATCTTTGGATTTTCCCTAGGGATAGAAATCACGCCGATGACCAGCGGTGCCCGCGAAAAGCGCGCCAATTCCTGGTTGCGCCGGCCTTCCGGCAGCGGCCCTTCGCGCTGTTCGGCAAGTTCTGCCAGCTTCTTGCCGATCTCGATACGGGCCTCGCCGCGATAAAGGATGAAACGCCAAGGCTCCAGCCGGCCATGGTCCGGCACCCGCGAGGCGGCGGCGATCATCGTCGCGATCTCCGCATCGCCCGGTGCCGGTTCTTTCAAATCCGGGATCGGCGCGGAATTTCGGGTCAGCAGAAGATCGATGATCGGCGACGCCATGGGCGCAAGTCTCCTGGAATTTGAGCTGAAGCGCACCATCGGGACATCGGGCGGCTTGGGCATTGGCGCGGCGCGCCGGACAAAGAGCCCTGTAGCAGAAGCCGACCGGACTCTTAAGCCTTGAAATTGCCACCGCCTTGGGCTTCAACGCAAGGCATGTTTGAGGGGACATTGCGTCTTTTCCTGATATGGCTCGCTGCCGCACTGTTGATGGTGCCGGTTTCGCTTGCCGTCGCCCAGGATGTGGACGGCCTCGGCGAGCTGAAGCTTCCCGGAATTTCGGGCTATGCGCCTCCGAAAAGCGAGACATCGCTGGCATTGGGCAGCAGCGGGGCGATCACGCTGTCGGCGCAATTGACCGACAAGGGCGCCGACATCACGCGCGGCATCGTCTGGCGCGTCTTCAAACCCGAATCGGCCAGCGACGGCAAGCTGCCGATGGTCGCCTCCTCTCATGGCGGCACCGCCATATTCCAGCTCGAGCCGGGTTCGTATCTGGTCCACGCCTCCTACGGGCGGGCCGGCGCCACCAAGCGCATCACCGTCGGCAAGGAAGCCAAGCGCGAGAGCCTCGTGCTCGATGCCGGCGGCCTCAAGCTCGATGCCGTGCTGTCCGGCGGGGTACGCATACCGCCGAAGAAGCTGCGCTTCTCGATCTATGAGAGCCACGCCGCGGCCGATGGCGATCGCGCCCTGATCATACCCGATGTCGAGCCGAACAGCGTCGTGCGGCTCAATGCCGGCACCTACCACGTCGTGTCGACCTATGGCGCGGTGAACGCGGTCATCCGCTCCGACATCCGCGTCGAGGCCGGCAAGCTGACCGAAGCGACCGTCGAGCACCGTGCCGCCGAAATGACCATGAAGCTGGTGCGCGAACCAGGCGGCGAGGCGATCGCCGACACCTCCTGGTCCCTGCTCAACGAATCCGGCGATCCGATCAAGGAAACTGTCGGCGCCTTTGCCTCGATGGTGCTGGCCGAGGGCGACTACACCATCATCGCCAAGAACCGCGACCGCATCTACCAGAAGGATTTTACGGTGGTGGCTGGGCACAACCAGGACATCGAGGTTCTGGCCACCGAGGCTTCGGCCATCGATTCCGAGGAAGGCGCCGACTGAGGCGCGCCCCTCTAAGCTGCCTTGCGCATGCGTCGCGCCAGCGCGTCGCCGACGCGCACGTCGATCGATTTGCCAGATAGGCGCGCGGCGTGACAGGCATATAAAATATAAAAATGGCGGTGGATCGCTCCACCGCCATTCGTTGCTGGTCGGCTGGTTCAGGCCGCGCGGCGCTTGCGGTCGGGTGTCACCGCCTCATCGGCAAGCAGCTTCACGGCGGCTGCGAGGCCGAGCGATTCCTGGTCGCGCGAACCGAGACGACGGATATTGACCGCTTCTTCCTCGGCCTCGCGCTTGCCACAGACGAGGATGACCGGGACCTTGGCCAGCGAATGCTCGCGGACCTTGTAGTTGATCTTCTCGTTGCGCAGATCGGCTTCGGCGATCAGCCCCGCCGCCTTCAGCTGTGCAACGACCTTTTGGGCGTAATCGTCGGCATCGGAAGTGATCGTCGCCACCACCACCTGCAGCGGCGCGAACCAGAGCGGGAAATGGCCGGAATAATTCTCGATCAGGATGCCGAGAAAACGCTCCATCGAGCCGCAGATGGCGCGATGCACCATCACCGGCTGCTTCTTTTCCGAATCCGAGCCGATGTAGAAGGCGCCGAACCGTTCCGGCAGGTTGAAATCAACCTGCGTGGTGCCGCATTGCCAGTCGCGGCCGATGGCGTCCTTCAGCACATATTCGAACTTCGGCCCGTAGAACGTGCCCTCACCCGGATTGACGCCCGTCTTGATCCGGTTGCCCGACCGCGCCGCGATCTTGTCGAGCACGTCCTGCAGCACGCCCTCAGCATGATCCCACATCGCGTCGGTGCCGACCCGTTTTTCGGGGCGGGTCGCCAGCTTGACGGTGATTTCGTCGAAGCCAAAATCGGCATAGGTCGAGAGGATCAGATCGTTGATCTTGATGCACTCGTCGGCGAGCTGTTCCTCGGTGCAGAAGATGTGCGCATCGTCCTGGGTAAAGCCGCGCACGCGCATCAGCCCGTGCAGCGCGCCGGACGGCTCATAGCGATGCACATTGCCGAATTCCGCAAGTTTTACCGGCAGATCGCGGTAGGATTTCAGCCCGTGCTTGAAGATTTGGACGTGACCGGGGCAGTTCATCGGCTTCAGCGCAAACACCCGGTCGTCGTCGGTGTCGTCGCCAGCAACCGTCACCTTGAACATGTTGTCCCGGTACCAGCCCCAGTGGCCTGACGTCTCCCACAGGCTCTTGTCGAGCACCTGCGGCGCGTTGACCTCCTGATAGCCCTGCTCGTCGAGGCGGCGACGCATGTAATTGACCAGGTTCTGGAACATCCTCCAGCCCTTGGCGTGCCAGAACACGACCCCGGGGCCCTCCTCCTGGAAGTGGAACAGGTCCATCTCACGGCCGAGCTTCCTGTGGTCGCGCTTCTCGGCCTCCTCCAGCATCGTCTGATACGCTTCGAGCTGCGCCTGGTCGGCCCAGGCCGTGCCGTAGATGCGGGTCAGCATCGGGTTGTTGCTGTCGCCGCGCCAATAGGCGCCGGCGACCTTCATCAGCTTGAAGGCGCTGCCGATCTGGCCAGTCGAGGCCATATGCGGGCCGCGGCAAAGGTCGAACCAGTCGCCCTGTGCATAGATCTTGAGATCCTGATCCTCGGAGATGGCGTCGATCAGCTCGAGCTTGTAGCGCTCGCCCTTGTCGGCAAAGATCCTTTTCGCCTTCTCACGCGACCACACCTCTTTGGTGAACGGCTTGTTGCGCGCAATGATCTCGCGCATCTTCTTCTCGATCACCGGGAAATCGTCGGGCGTGAACGGCTCGTTGCGGGCAAAATCGTAGTAGAATCCGTTTTCGATCACCGGCCCGATGGTCACCTGCGTTCCCGGCCAAAGTTCCTGCACGGCTTCGGCCAGCACATGGGCTGCATCGTGGCGGATGAGCTCCAGCGCACGCGGGTCCTCGCGGGTGATGATCTCGACTTTGGCCGATCTGCCGATCGGGTCGGAAAGATCGCGCACTGTGCCATCGATGCTGTAGGCAACGGCCTTCTTGGCCAGCGACTTCGAGATCGATTCCGCCAGGCCGGCGCCGGTCATCGCCGCGTCGTAATCGCGAACGGAACCATCGGGAAATGTCAGGGAAACGGAATTCAGCATAAGATTCTCCTATCCAGTCCCGCAAACGAGCGCGGGTGGTGAAATGCATGTCGCCCAAGACTGCTTAGCGGTTTTGGGGCTACGACATGCATCAGTAAGAGCCGGATGCGTCCGGCGGCGAGCGGTCTTTTATGGGCAGTTTTCGGCGCCGTAAAGCCGGATGTAGGTCACCTGAGGAGATTCGGCAGATCTTTCAGGAACATCGCCCGCGTCTTGAGCCCCTTTGGCGTATCGGAACGTTTCGTATCGACTACCAGGCGGGCAAAGACGATCTTGCGAACATCGGTCTGCGCCCAGCCGACAAACCAGCCAAGCGAGCGCTTGTCGGCGCTGTCGCCGAGCCTGGTCGTTCCGGTCTTGCCCTGCACCGTCCAGCCGCCTGCCCGGAAGGTTGGGACAATCGCGCTGGTCATCGCATGGGCCGCGTCCGAGACCGGCAGTTTCCGCGCCAGCAGCTGGCGCAGAAAATCGACCTGCTCGACCGGCGATATCTTGAGCGAAGAATTCACCCAGGAATGGGTGAGGCCGTCATTCTTGCCGGCAGTGCCGGAGACTTCGGTGTTGCCATAGTCCAATCTGGACACATAGCCGGCAAACTGTTTGCTGCCGAGCCGGCGCGTAATCTCGCGTGAGAACCAAAGGACCGAATCCCTTTCCCAGATCGTCGGGTCGACGGTCTTGCGGTCCCGTTTCGGGGCATTGAACTCTGCCTTGTACTCCCAGCTTGGCGTATGCTCGTCGCTCAGGATTCCAGCATCATAGCCGATCAGCGCCAGCGGAACCTTGAATGTCGAGGCGGGGCTGAAGCGCTGATCACAGGTCCCTTGGCGATACAGCGTCTCGCCGCTTGCGGCGTCGACGATCAGCGTGCATTCGACGTCCCCGAGCGGCGCCGATTGCGCACGGATCGGAAAACCCATCAGCCACGCCAGGACGTAGAGAACCACGGCGAAAATGAAGGGACGACGATCTATCCGGCGCATTTGGTAATCTCTCCTGAAGGGTGTCAGGAGCGGCTTAGCGAGGTGTCTTGTCTCGATTTTGTCTCAAATGCGCTATGTCAGCGCAAGCTGCGGTTAACCCTACCAGATCGTAAAAAGCGATCCCTTTGTGCACCGCACAGTTGCGGTCAACTGTCCAGGTCGCCACGTTTTTTCCCGATCCGCCAATACCGCCATGGCATGAACCAGAGGTAGCGATCAGCCAGTGCCTCAGGCACCCGGTCGATGCCGTGCGTGCCGAACGGTCCGCAGCGCAGCACCCGGAAAAACCCCATCCAGCCGCCGGCCCACAGCCCGTGGCGGGCGATCGCTTCGTGCGCGTATTCGGAACAGGTCGGCAGATGCCGGCAGGAATTGCCGACGAAGCCGGACAGCGTCAGCTGGTAGAGTCGGACAAGCGACGTGCCGAAGACGCGGCCCGGCGTCTTGCGCCACGGGCCGGGCCAATTGCGTCCTTGTCGAATCGGTCTGGCGCCGCGCGCTTGCCGATGTTGGCCGACCACCGCAGTCTCCACATCGCGTTTCCCTACGCGATAGATGTGCGCATCGGGCCAGGAACGCAATGCCGTTCCGGCAATCCCGTCATGGCCTGGTACGGCGAACCGGGTAGCGGTCGGGCGTCGGCCTTCGACATACGGCGACGCTGGTCGGCGGCCTCTCCTCGCACCAATCCCTATGCGGTTTCTCGTCGTACCACTGAAACGTCGCGATCCGCACGACATCGCCCAGAATGTTGAGAAACTGGATCATGGCGGCACTCCTTGAGCACCGATTAGAGCGCCGCTGGCCTTGCTCTTCAAACGAGAATAACGTCCACGTCAGATAACTCTGAGTTATGCGAATGAAGCGCAGACACCTCCCCCTGACGGCTCTCAGAAGCTTCGAAGCAGCCGGTCGTCACCTGAGCTTCAGCCGTGCGGCCGAGGAGCTTTATGTTTCGCAGGCGGCGATCAGCCGACAGATCCGCGAGCTCGAAACCTTCCTGCGCCAACCTTTGTTCTTCCGCCATCATCGCCGCGTCGAGTTGACCGACACCGGCCGGCGGCTGCTCGACCAGTTAGTCAGAAGTTTCGAGGGCATCGACAGGCTGCTTTCGGAATTGACGGCGGCCCCGACGCAGTCCGTGGTACGTGTCAGCGTCGAGCCATCGCTTGCATCCGTATGGCTGGTGCCGCGGCTCAACCGGTTTCGCGAGTTGCGACCCGACATCGACGTTTCCCTTGAGGTCGACCCGAGGTTGATAGAGTTTCGCAGCGATCAGCCCGAACTTGCCCTACGTTTCAGTGCGCACGCCAACTCATGGCCACGCAGCGAAGCCGAACAGCTTGCCGCGGTCGTCGATTCCCCAGTCCTGTCGCCGGCACTTCTTGCATCCGGCCCAGCTCTGGAAAAGCCGATCGACCTTGGTCGCTATACATTGCTGCACGAAGAAAACCGTCAGGCTTGGGCGCGCTGGTTCGAAGCGGCGGGCGTGACGGCTGATGCCGTGCCTGCGCGCGGCCCGATGCTGGCCGATGCTTCGCTTTCGAAGCAGGCAGCCTTGCTTGGACATGGTGTCGCGCTGGGCGATCTTTTGCAGATCGGCGAAGAACTTGCGTCCGGCGCGCTGATCAAGCCTTTCGACATCGACGTCGCGTCGGGCGCCTATTGGCTAGTGGCCAGAAGGCTGAATTACCTTTCCGAGCCAGCCAGGGCTTTTGCCGACTGGGTCCGGGCGGAATTCGCCGAAAGCCGGCGTTTTCTCGCCAAGGTTTAAGCTGCCTCTTCCGCCCGCTTCTTTTCGATCTGGCCGATCGCGTCGACCACTGCGTCGAAGGTCAGCATGGTCGAGGCGTGGCGCGCCTTATAGTCGCGCACCGGCTCCAGGTATTTCAGGTCGGCGAAGCGGCCTTCGGGCGGCGGGCCATTTTCCGTCAGCATCTTCAGCATCGTCGCGCGCACGCTGCGCAATTCTTCGGCGCTGGCGCCGACGACATGCTGCGCCATGATCGACGACGACGCCTGGCCAAGCGCACAGGCCTTCACGTCATGCGCGAAATCGCTGACGACGCCGTCATCCATCTTCAGATCGACGGTCACCGTCGAGCCGCACAGTTTGGAATGTGCTCGTGCGGTTGCGTCGGGCCGGTCGAGCCGGCCGATCCGTGCGATGTTTCCGGCAAAACCCAGAATTTTCGCATTGTAGACATCGTCGATCATATTTTTCCAATCCGTCGCCGCCCAGCGAACAGTCATTGCCGCTCTGGCGTCTTCCTTTCGCTCGGCACGAACATATATAATGGCGGTAGTCGGGTATCGACAAGGTGACCACAAACCTCGTCATGCCCAAATCTGTTCACGCCACTTACGGGCTGGAAACCGGGCGAGTTTCTAACACCCGAAAGGTCGTGGTCCGTTCAACTCGTTCCTCCTGAGAGAGGAACTACGGGAGACGCCTTTATGGACGCCGTTATCAAGAAACTCATGCCGCAGTCGGCCTATATGGAAAAGCCGGTCACCGACCGGCCAAGCGAGGCCGAAGTCGAAGCCGCGGTGCGCACCTTGCTGCGCTGGACCGGCGACAACCCTGACCGCGAGGGTCTGATCGACACGCCGAAGCGCGTTACTAAGGCGTTCCGCGAAATGTTCAACGGCTACGACATGTGTCCGGCCGAGGAACTCGGCCGCACCTTCGAGGAAGTCGCCGGCTACGATGACCTCGTGATCGTCAAGGACATCACGTTCCACTCGCATTGCGAGCACCACATGGTGCCGATCATCGGCAAGGCGCATGTCGGCTATCTGCCGGACGGCAAGGTCGTCGGCCTGTCCAAGATCGCCCGCGTGGTCGACATCTTCGCCCATCGTCTGCAGACCCAGGAAGCGATGACGGCGCAGATTGCCGGGGTCATCCAGGACGTGCTCAATCCGCGTGGCGTCGCCGTCATGCTCGAGGCCGAGCATATGTGCATGGCCATGCGCGGTATCCGCAAACAGGGCTCCACCACGCTGACCTCGACCTTCACCGGCGTGTTCAAGGATACACCCGAAGAGCAGGTCCGCTTCGTCACCATGGTGCGCGGCGGCGGAACTGATCAGACCCGCCCCACCTTAGTTAAATAAGGACCGGCGAATGTCGGCATTGGAGTTCCCGAAAGCTCCCTCAGACAAGAAGGCGCTTGAGGAAGGCACGGTCCTTTCGCCGCGCTTCGATGCCGGCGGCCTCGTCACCGCCGTCGTCACCGATGCCGAAGACGGCATGCTGCTGATGGTCGCGCACATGAATGCCGAGGCGCTGGCGCTGACGCTCGAGACCGGCATCGCGCACTACTGGTCGCGTTCGCGCAACGCGCTGTGGAAGAAGGGCGAAACCTCGGGCAATGTCCAGCAGGTTGTCGAGATGCTCACGGATTGTGACCAGGACGCGATATGGTTGCGCGTCAAAGTGCTGGGTCACCAAGCAACTTGTCACACCGGCCGACGTTCATGCTTTTATCGGACGGTGGGGCTGAGCGATGGCAAAGGGACGCTTGCCAGCGACGGCAGCAAGCCGCTGTTCGATGCGGAAAAAACGTATCGAAAGCCCAATACACCATCAATATGAACCATTCGCAGCACTTCAGCCACGTATATTCATGATTTCGATACGGCCCGCCTATAGGATGACCGTGGGACAAGGGAGATTGTGATGCTCGACTGGGCGTCATTGCGCAACAGACCTGACGTTCGGGAGGCCAATGGCCTCTCTTCGGCCGCGGGCGCATCCGAAACCAAATCTCCGGGCAAAACAGGGATTTCGCTGGCATTGGGCGGCGGCTGTGCGCGCGGCTGGGCGCATATCGGCGTGCTGCGCGCGCTTGACGAAGCCGGCATCGAAGTGTCGATGATCGCCGGCACCTCGATCGGCGCGCTGGTCGGCGGCTGCTATGTTGCCGGCAAACTCGACGAGTTGGAAGAATTCGCGCGCAGCCTGACCAGGCGGCGCATTTTTGGCCTTCTCGACCTCAATCTACGCGGCAGCGGCCTGTTCGGTGGCATGAAGCTCGATGCGCGGCTGCGCGAGCACATAGCCGGCATCCGCTTTGAGGACCTGCCAAAACCGTTCGTCTGCGTCGCTTCCGAAATCCGTACCGGCCATGAAATCTGGCTGTCGAGCGGCTCGTTGAGTACCGCCATGCGCGCCTCCTACGCGCTGCCCGGCGTGTTCGAGCCGGTCGCCTGCAATGGGCGCGTGCTGGTTGATGGCGCACTGGTCAATCCGGTGCCGGTCTCGGTCTGCCGCGCCTACGAGCAGCCGCTCGTGGTTGCGGTGAACCTTCACTACGATCTGTTCGGCCGCGCCGCTGTGATCAAGCACAATGCCGGCGAGTTGGTCGTCGAGAAAGACGCGCCGAGGGCCGGCCACGCCGATCCCGAACGTCAGTCGCGCGAGACACGGCTAGGCATCACCGGCGTGATGGTCGAAGCCTTCAACATCATCCAGGACCGCATCTCGCGCGCCAGACTGGCCGGCGATCCGCCGGACATATCGCTGCAGCCGAAGCTCAGCCATATTGGCCTGACCGAATTCCACCGCGCCGACGAAGCGATTCGTATCGGCTACCAGGCAACGATGGCGCAGATCGGCGACCTGACCCGGCTGCAGACCGTCCTCGCTTAGGCAGGGCGGCAGCGAGCTCTCAGGCAAGCGCCGCGTCGATGATACGAAACTGCACCGTGCGGTTGCCGTTCCAGTGGTTGCCCGACAGCGAACCGGCGACATGCACCGGCTTACCCCTGTTCTTGAACAGGAATTCGCCAAGAGCCGTGTCGACGGCGCGAAAGGCGATCGCCTGGATGCGGCCGCCGCTTTCCGACTGCAGGTCGGCGCGGATGTGGTTGCTGCCGACCGCCCGCGCATCGACAAGCCGGTGGCGCGGCAGCGCGAACACCGGCGCAACATGCCCGGCGCCGAACGGCCCTGCCCTCTCAAGCGCATCGAGCAGCGCAAGCGTGGCGCCCTCGGCGGCAAGCGCGCCGTCGATCGCCAGGCTCTCCTCGCCTTGCAGGCGGAACACGTCCACCGCCGCGCGCTCTTCGAAGAAAGCCCTGAGTTCGCCGAGCTTCGCCCGCTCGACAGTGATGCCGGCCGCCATTCCGTGGCCGCCGCCCTTGACGATAAGTCCGGCATCGGCAGCCTCGCGCACCAGCCGGCCGAGGTCGAAGCCAGACACTGAACGGCCTGAACCGGTACCGACACCATTGGCGTTGAAGGCGATGGCAAACGCGGGCCGGCGCGCATGGTCCTTGAGCCGCGAGGCAAGCAGGCCGACAATGCCCGGGTGCCAGTCGCTGCTGGCTGTGACCACGATGGCCGGACCATTGCCGCCGGCAAGCTCGGCGTCGGCCTCTGAGCGCGCCGCGGCCAGCATCTCCTGCTCCATCGACTGCCGCTCCTGGTTGAGCCGATCCAGCGTCTCGGCGATGGTGCGGGCTTCGACCGGGTCGTCGGTTGCAAGCAGGCGGCTGCCAAGCGCTGCGTCGCCGATGCGCCCGCCGGCGTTGATGCGCGGACCGATCAGAAAGGCCAGATGGAACGTGCTGATCGGCTCGCCTATGCGCGAGACCCGCGCCAGTGCCGCCAGCCCTTCGTTTCTCTGCTGCCGCGCCACCTGCAGCCCCTTGACCACGAAGGCGCGGTTGATGCCGGTGAGCGGCACCACGTCGCAGACGGTGCCAAGCGCCACCAGGTCGAGCAGGCCAAGCAGGTCCGGCGGTGCGGCATCCGGCAGGCGGCTGCGCAGGATCTTCGCGGTCTGCACCAGGCAAAGGAAGACGACACCGGCCGCACAAAGATGGCCTTGTCCGGAAAGGTCGTCCTCGCGATTGGGGTTGACGACCGCAGCCGCCGCCGGCAACGGCGCGCCGACCTGATGGTGATCGAGCACCACGACGTCGGCGCCGACGGCCTTCGCCGCGTCGATGGAAGCAGCACTATTGGTGCCGCAATCGACGGTGACGATCAGCGTCGCGCCGCGCGAAACGAGTTCGCGCATCGCTTCCGGATTGGGGCCGTAACCCTCGAAGATGCGGTCCGGTATGTAGATCTCCGACGGCACCGAGAAATGTGCGAGAAAGCGCTTGAGCAGCGCCGATGAGGCGGCGCCGTCGACATCGTAGTCGCCAAAGATCGCCACCTTTTCCCTGGCCATCACCGCCTGGGCGATGCGAGAGGCGGCCTTGTCCATGTCGGTCAGCGATGCCGGGTCGGGCAGCAGGTTGCGGATGGTCGGATCCAGAAACCGCTCGGTCTGCTCGGCGGTGACGCCACGCCCGGCCAGCACGCGTGCCACGATGTCAGGCACGCCATACCCTTGCGCGATGGCGAGCGCGGCCATGTCCTGACGCTCGGTCAGCCGGTGTTCCCAGGAAACGCCGGTGGCCGACTGCCTGACATCGAGGAAAAAGCGTCTTTCCCCCGTCACGTGACGCGCCGTCTGCAATTTGTCATTGCGCACAGTATGCAACGGCTAACTGAGTCGAAATCAAAACTTTTCCAGATCCTGGTGCCTGGCCTTGATTTCGCGCACGGTCCGCGATGACGATCGCAGGACGATCGTGTGCGTGGTGATGAAATTGCGGCCGAACTTGACGCCGGCCAGCATATTGCCGTCGGTGACGCCGGTCGCGGCAAACAGCACGTCGCCGCGTGCCATGTCTTGCGTGTGGTAGATCCGTTTAGGGTCGGAGATGCCCATCTTGGCGGCGCGCGCCAGCTTTTCCGGCGTATCGAGGATCAACTTGCCCTGCATCTGGCCACCGGTGCAGCGCAAGGCGGCAGCTGCGAGCACGCCCTCCGGCGCGCCGCCGGTGCCGAGATAAATGTCGATGCCGGTCTCGTCCGGGTCGGTGGTATGGATGACCCCGGCGACATCACCGTCGCCGATCAGCCGGATCGCGGCGCCTGTCGCCCGCACGGCTTCGATCAAGGCGCCATGGCGCGGCCGGTCGAGGATGCAGGCGGTGATCTCCGCCACCGGCACGCCCTTGGCCCTGGCCAGGCTGGCGATGTTTTCGGCCGGCGAGGCATCGATGTCGATGATGCCGTCGGCATAGCCTGGGCCGATCGCGATCTTGTCCATATAGACGTCGGGCGCGAACAGAAGGCTGCCTTTTTCGGCAATGGCGATAACAGCCAATGCATTGGGCAGGTTCTTGGCGCAGATCGTCGTGCCTTCGAGCGGATCGAGCGCGATGTCGACAGCCGGGCCTTTGCCGGTACCGACCTCCTCGCCGATATAGAGCATCGGCGCCTCGTCGCGCTCGCCTTCGCCGATCACCACCGTGCCGTTGATGGCGAGACGGTTAAGCTCCTGCCGCATGGCGTCGACCGCGACCTGGTCGGCCGCCTTCTCGTCGCCGCGCCCGCGCAATCTGGCGGCCGCGACCGCGGCGCGTTCGGTGACGCGCACCAATTCCATGGTCAGTATCCGGTCGAGGCCGGCGACAATGTTCTGGGCCACATTCATCGATGGACAATCCTCGTTGGCACTTTGTTTTTATTATGCATGTCGTTGTCCCAAAACCGCTGCACACTTTTGGGCGACATGCATTAGCCTCCCGCCAGAGACGCGCTTCTTGTGTCAAAGCCCCGTGACAACAGCAAGACCTGCGCTGGACCTTTTTGAAAGCGCAGCAATATCAATCGATTAAACGCAAAATGTGAGACTGCTATCCGGCCCGCTCGATGCGGATGACTTGCGGCTTGTCGGTCAGAAGGCTGTCCCTGGTGATGCCGTCGACGGCCTTGCGCACCGCCGCCTCGGTCGTCTCGTGGGTCACCAGGATGACCGTCTTCTGTGCCTCGGTTTCCGGCCCGGCGGCATGCTGGACGATCGATTCCAGCGAAATGTCGTTGTCGGCCATGCGCTTGGCTATTGCCGCGAAGACGCCGAGGCGGTCGTGCACGGTCAGCCGGATGAAATAGCCGCCGGCATGGCTGCGCATCTGCGCTTTCTTGTAAGGCTTCAATTCCTTCGCCGGCCGGCCGAAGACCGGACCATGCTGGAAGCCAGGCCGGCTCTTGGCGATGTCGGCAATGTCGCCGATCACCGCCGACGCGGTGGCGTTGCCGCCGGCGCCAGGGCCGGAAAGCAGCAATTCGCCGAGGATGTCGGTTTCGATCGCCACTGCATTGGTGACGCCGTGCACCTGCGCGATGACCGAGGCCGTCGGCACCATGGTCGGGTGCACGCGCTGCTCGATGCCGCTTTCGGTGCGTTGGGCGACGCCAAGCAGCTTGATCCGGTAGCCGAGATCGCCGGCCGCGCGGATGTCGGCCTGGCTGATGTTGGAGATGCCTTCCATGTAGATATCGTTGGCGGCGATCTTCGTGCCGAAGGCAAGGCTGGTCAGGATCGACAGCTTGTGCGCGGTGTCGTGGCCCTCGATGTCGAAGGTCGGGTCGGCTTCGGCATAGCCCAGCCGTTGCGCATCCTTCAGGCAGGCATCGAAAGACAGGCCCTCGGCTTCCATGCGCGTCAGAATGTAGTTGCAGGTGCCGTTGAGGATGCCGAAGACGCGGGTCACCGAATTGCCGGCCATCGCCTCGCGCATCGTCTTGATGACCGGAATGCCGCCGGCCACCGCCGCCTCGTAATTGAGCAGCACGCCTTTCCTCTCGGCGATCTCGGCCAATGCCACCCCGTGCTTGGCAAGCAACGCCTTGTTTGCGGTGACGACATGTCGGCCGGCCTCGAGCGCCGCTTTGACAGACGAGCGTGATGGGCCTTCGTCGCCGCCGATCAGCTCGACGAACACGTCGATCTCGGCGGTCTGCGCCATCTTGACGGCGTCGTCGAACCACTGTGCTGTGCCAAGATCAACGCCGCGGTCGCGTTTGGGATCGCGGGCCGAAACCGCTGACACGACGATGTCGCGCCCGCACTGCCGCGTCAGTTCGGCCGCCTTGTCGCGTAGCACGCGGGCCACCGACGCACCGACGGTGCCGAGCCCGGCAATTCCAACACGCAACGCTTCAGCCATGTCCGGCGACGCCCCATTCAGTCGGTTGATGTGTAGAAAATCAGCGATGCGCGGCGAGCGGCACGACGTTATTCGGCTGCTTGGCGCTGGATGCGAGGAAGCGCTTGATATTGCGCGCCGCTTGCCGGATCCGGTGCTCGTTTTCGACCAGCGCGATGCGCACGTGATCGTCGCCATGCTCGCCGAAGCCGACGCCCGGCGCCACCGCGACGTCGGCGTGCTCGATCAGGAGCTTGGAGAATTCAAGCGAGCCCAGGTGCTTGAACGGCTCCGGGATCGGCGCCCAGGCGAACATCGAAGCCGCCGGTGCGGGAATGGTCCAGCCGGCGCGGCTGAAAGCGTCGACCATGACATCGCGGCGTTTGCGGTAGACGTCGCGCACTTCGGCGATGTCGGCGCCGTCGCCGTTGAGTGCATGCGCCGCCGCCACCTGGATTGGCGTGAAGGCGCCGTAGTCGAGATAGGACTTCACTCGCGTCAGCGCCGAGATCAGCCGTTCATTGCCGACCGCAAAACCCATGCGCCAGCCCGGCATCGAAAAGGTCTTCGACATCGAGGTGAACTCGACGGCGACGTCTATGGCGCCCGGCACCTGCAGCACCGAAGGCGGCGGATTGCCGTCGAAATAGATCTCCGAATAGGCAAGATCCGACAGGATGATGATGTCGTTCTTCCTGGCGAAGGCCACCACCTCCTTGTAGAAATCGAGCGAAGCGACCAGTGCCGTCGGGTTGGATGGATAATTGAGGATCAGTGCCAGCGGCTTTGGAATCGAATGGCGGATGCCGCGCTCCAACGCCGGGATGAAGCCGTCGTCCGGCTCGACCTGCAGCGAGCGGATGACGCCGCCCGACATGATGAAACCGAACGCATGGATCGGATAGGTCGGGTTGGGGCACAGGATCACATCGCCGGGGGCGGTGATCGCCTGCGCCATATTGGCAAAGCCCTCCTTCGAGCCGAGCGTCGCCACCACCTGGCTGTCCGGGTCGAGCTTCACACCGAAGCGGCGGGCATAGTAGTTGGCCTGGGCACGACGCAGGCCCGGAATGCCGCGCGACGACGAATAGCGGTGCGTGCGCGGATCGCGTACCACCTCGCAGAGTTTGTCGACGATGGCCTTGGGCGTCGGCAGGTCCGGATTGCCCATGCCAAGGTCGATGATGTCGGCGCCGCGCGAACGGGCGCTGGCCTTCAGCCGGTTGACCTGTTCGAAGACATAGGGCGGAAGCCGGCGGACCTTGTGAAATTCTTCCATGGCAGTTCCAGACAGTGAGGTTGCGGTCGCGCGTATAAGCTTATTTGCAACTAGGGTCGAGAGCGGGGTCGCATTTGCCTTCGATCTGCTTCAGCGCCTCGGCGCCGTGTTTTTTTGCCAGCTGGTCCAGCGCTGCCTGGTCCGCAACCTTGACGCCGCCGCCCTTGGCGGCCTGGCTCTGCTCCTCGGCCTTCAGTTGGGCGAGCTTGGCGTTCTTTTCCTCGTCGGTGAATTGCTCGGCCGCCACCTGCGGCCGGATGTTCAGGTTCGGATAGGAACCGGTGTCCTTCGCGCCGACAAGGCCGGTGGCGGGCGCTGCACCTTCTATGTTGCTGCTCGTGCAACCGGCCATCGCCAACAGGACGAGCGCCATGCGGCAAAAACGACCAGTGCCGGAAAAAACGTTCTTGCCAATATTAATCGTCATATTGTTTTCCTGGCGGCCGGGTTAGAGCACATTGGACCCTGTTCGATATCCCATGGTAATATGTCAACAAAACGCTTCGGGAGGAACCCCACGAACCATGTCCAAAACACCCGATTCGGGCAAAGCGGAAGATGACCAACCTTCGACCGTCGAGCAATATCTGGTGAAGGACCCGGAGCGCTTCGCTCTGAACATGGCCCGCATGATCGAGCAGGCCGGCAAGGCCGCCTCGGCATGGGCCGAGCCGCGGGAAAAGGGCGAGGTGCGCGATCACGTCGCCGAGCCGGTCGTCGACATGGTGAAGACGTTCTCCAAGCTCACCGAGTACTGGCTCTCCGACCCGCAGCGCGCGCTGGAGGCGCAAACGCGGCTGTTTTCCGGCTACATGACCGTCTGGGCCAACGCCGTCCAGCGCATCGGCGCCGGCGCCGAGGACGCCGAGGACGCGGTCAAGCCCGAGCGCGGCGACAAGCGTTTCCAGGACCCGGAATGGGGCCGCAACGCCTTCTTCGATTTCCTCAAACAGGCGTATCTGGTCACCTCGCGCTGGGCGGCCGAACTGGTCGAGCACGCCGACGGCCTGGACGAGCACACCCGCCACAAGGCCGGCTTTTATGTCAAGCAGGTGTCCAATGCCATCTCGCCGTCGAATTTCATCCTGACCAATCCGGAATTGTTTCGCGAGACTGTCGCCTCGAACGGCGAAAACCTGGTGCGCGGCATGAAGATGCTGGCCGAGGACATTGCCGCCGGCAAGGGCGACCTGAAGCTGCGGCAGGCCGATTATTCGCCTTTCGAGATCGGCAAGAATCTCGCCGCCACGCCCGGCAAGGTGGTCGGCCGCAGCGACGTCGCCGAAATCCTGCAATACGATCCGGCGACCGACACCGTGCTCAAGCGGCCGCTGCTGATCTGCCCGCCATGGATCAACAAATACTACATCCTCGACCTCAACCCGCAAAAGTCCTTCATTCGCTGGGCAGTCGAGCAAGGCCACACCGTCTTCGTCATCTCCTGGATCAACCCGGACGAGCGGCACGGCGCCAAGAGCTGGGAGGCCTATATCAGGGAGGGCCTGCAATACGGCCTCGACACGATTGAAAAGGCCACCGGCGAAAGGCAAGTCAACGCCATCGGCTATTGCGTCGGCGGCACGCTTCTGGCGGCGGCCCTGGCGCTGATGGCGCAGGAAGGCGACAACCGCATCAAATCCGCCACCTTCTTCACCACCCAGGTCGATTTCACCTATGCCGGCGATCTAAAAGTGTTCGTCGACGAGGAGCAGGTCGCGGCCGTCGAAAAGGCGATGAACGAGAAAGGCTATCTCGACGGCACCAAGATGGCGACCGCCTTCAACATGCTGCGCTCGGGCGACCTGATCTGGCCCTATGTCGTCAACAACTACATGCGCGGCAAGGATCCCCTGCCTTTCGACCTGCTCTACTGGAATGCCGATTCGACACGCATGGGCGCTGCCAACCATTCCTTCTATTTGCGCAATTGCTATCTCGAGAACAGGCTTTCGCAAGGCATGATGGAACTGGCGGGCCGCACGGTTTCGCTGAAGGACGTTACCATGCCGGTCTACAACCTCGCCTCTAAGGAGGACCATATCGCGCCGGCGCTGTCGGTATTCCTCGGCTCGAAATATTTCGGCGGCGAGGTCGATTACGTCATGGCCGGCTCCGGCCACATCGCCGGGGTCGTCAATCCGCCGGCAGCGCAGAAATATCACTACTGGACCGGCGGCAAGCCGGCCGGCGACTTCGACCAGTGGCTCGCCGGGGCCACCGACCATCCCGGTTCCTGGTGGCCGCACTGGCAACGCTGGATCGAAGCCAGGGACAATACCCGCGTACCGGCCCGCAAACCGGGCGAGCATATGCAAGTTCTAGGCGAAGCCCCCGGCACCTATGTCAAGGTGCGCGTGTAACCATCTGTAATGTGTGGTGAGTTGACGCGCCGCCAAAAGCGGGCGAAATGGTGCCGTCAACCCTGAGCAGCCTTGATTCATCCTCTAGCCGCCAAATTACTTTGAGGCTTGCAGATTTGACACAGGTCTCGTTTCCGGTTCGGGGAACAAGGGTCATTTCGACGAGACGTTTCGACGCCGCGCCAATGACGAACCGGTCGGATATCGAGGGGGAATTTTGTTTTGAGATCAGCAGGATCGCGCCTCGCGAAGGGAGAAAGCCGCGCCATTGTGGCGGCGCTTTTCTCGGTGCTCCTGGCGTCCTGCACCTCGGCCGGCGACCCGACCATGTCGGTCGGCATGCCAGGCTATAATACCTCGGCTACCGAAATCAGCACGGCCGCCGGTGCGCCCCAGGCCAGCACGGCCGCATCATCGTCGCAGATGACGACCGCACAAATGACGATGAATGCCGACGGTGACGCCAACCTTCCCGAGCAGGTGGCCTATGTGCCAGTGGCCAAGCCAGGGGCCAGGCCCGATGCCGGCTTCCCGATCGCCGTTCCCACGGCAGCCGGGACGATCGCGGGACACACGCCGCAGCCGCTGCAACCAAACGCCCAGACGGCCGATCAGGCCGTGGCGCAGAACAGTGCTGATGCATCGAAGCCCGACGCCAAGGCCGCAGCGCCGGCGATGAACAACCCGGTTTATGTGACCGCCGGCGAGATGCCGCAGCCACAGGCCTACGCACCGAAGAAAAACTTCCTGGCCTCGCTGTTCAGCGCCACGCCTGCTTCAGCGGCACCTTCTTCGCCGGCCAACAGCAGATCGGGCGGGCAGCCAACGGTCATGCAGGCCAAGGCGACGCCTGCGGCAAAACCCACCATCACCCTGGCTTCGGCCGATCCGGCTGAAAAGCCGGTGCAGCTGGTGTCGACGGGCGATACCAGCCACTTCACGGCCGATGCGCTGCCCGGCGTGCGCCAGACGGCGCTGTTCGAGATCAAGCGCAAATCCGGCCTCGACGATGAGAGTGACGTCGATCTCAACGAAGACGAAGGTTCGGGTGGCGCCTACCAGGTCGCCTCCGCCGCCGGCCTTGCCCGGCTGGCGCCCAACGGCCTCCTGAAACAGAACGAAAGCGTCGATGTCGCCTGCTTGAAGCCGTCGCTGGTTCGCGTGCTGAAGACGATCGAAGGCCACTACGGCCGCAAGATGACGGTCACCTCCGGCTATCGCGATCCGGCCCGCAACCGCCGCGCCAACGGCGCAAAGAATTCGCTGCACATGTACTGCGCCGCCGCCGATATCCAGGTTCCTGGCGTCTCGAAATGGGAACTGGCGAGCTACATCCGCACCATGCCGGGCCGCGGTGGCGTCGGCACCTACTGCCACACCGAATCCGTTCACGTCGATGTCGGCCCCGAGCGCGACTGGAACTGGCGCTGCCGCAGGCGCGGCTAGGGCGAGGATCTTCCGTCACCGCAAAGGCCCTTCGGCGGCGTTGCATCATGCCGCAAAAACCAGCTTGGCTGTCGGAAAGACGCGGTTTGGAGCCAAAGGAAAAAAGTTGTCGCAGCCGGCGGCAGACGGGTTGCCGGTTTGTCGCGACGCAACTATAAGCGCTCACATCTGAGCGCGCCCATCGTCTAGCGGTCAGGACACCGCCCTTTCACGGCGGTAACAGGGGTTCGATTCCCCTTGGGCGTACCAGCATTTCAACTTGGCATTATGTCTATCGCCAGCGTGATGCTGCGCAAGCTTTGCTGGACCCGCCACTCTGATAGGGATGTCGGCAAGAAGAGGCGAAGACGACTGAGGACTACGTCGAAGGCTGTCTACGCCCGTAGTCCCCTCGCCTCGCCGCCGCGCTTGCGCGGCACCATCATGTCCCTGGCCAGGAGGCCGCTCACCCGGCAAAAGGCCATGAAGGCCCGCCATGCGTCTTCGGTCTCGACGATGTCCACCGTGGCGCCAAAACAGGCATTGAACGCGGCCTGGTAGGTTGGTCCCTTCCGGCGAACCGGCCACGTTTGCAGGAAATCGAGCGCCTGCTCGACACTGTAGATTTCCTCGACCGGCTGGCCGGGCACAGGCGCGATCCGCACCGGCACCTCGAATTGCAGTCTGTCCATTCGATCTCTCCCGAACCGACCCCGCAGCAGCGGCGTTCGTCGCAAAAAGTTGCCGTGGCGGCTAACGCTTGGGCCGACTTCTCGCCTAGAAATGTGTCGTCACTGCGGTAGCCAGATGAACCCGGCGGAAGCATGAGCCGCTGCAGGCAAGGAGAATGCTCCCAGGCATGAATATCGCCGGTCTTCGGCCGTCGCCGGCAGTTCGTCCTTGAACCTTGCGCTTTCCGGTGCCAAATCTGGGGGGATTTCTCTCGCGGGCTCATCCAGGCCTCGCATCCCTGCAAGACGGACAAAAATGGTCACCTATCTCGACGCCGCCACGGCACCGCTCAGAAACACCGGCCAGATCCGTCTTTACGACGAGGAAGGTTTTGTCGGCATGCGCAAGGCTTGCGATCTCACCGCGCGCTGCCTCGACGAACTGGTACCGATTGTGGCGCCCGGCGTCACCACCGAAGCGATTGATCGCTTCGTCTTCGAGTTCGGGATGGACCATGGCGCGCTTCCGGCGACGCTCAACTACCGTGGCTATACGAAATCATCCTGCACCTCGATCAACCACGTCGTCTGTCACGGCATACCCGACAACAAGCCGTTGAAGGATGGCGACATCGTCAATATCGACGTCACCTATATCCTCGACGGCTGGCATGGCGACTCCTCGCGCATGTATCCGGTGGGCACGATCAAGCGTGCCGCGGAGCGGCTGCTCGAAGTCACGTATGAGTGCCTGATGCGCGGCATCGCGGCAATCAAGCCGGGCGCCCGAACCGGCGCCATCGGCGCCGCCATCCAGACCTATGCCGAAGCCGAGCGTTGCTCGGTGGTGCGCGATTTCTGCGGCCACGGGGTTGGCCGGCTGTTTCACGACGCGCCGAATATCCTGCATTACGGCAGCGCCAGCGAAGGCGTCGAGATGCGGCCGGGCATGATCTTCACCGTCGAGCCGATGATCAATCTCGGCCGGCCGCATGTGAAAGTGCTGTCGGACGGCTGGACCGCGGTGACGCGCGACCGTTCGCTGTCGGCGCAGTACGAGCACACGATCGGCGTCACCGAGACCGGCTGCGAGATCTTCACGCTGTCGCCAAAAAACCTCGACCGCCCCGGCCTGCGGGCCTAGTGTCTGGCAGATCGGGCGTTACCTTGCCCGGCAAATGCTGGGTGGGGCAGCCATGAACGGCAACGACGACGAGCGGGCCTTCTTTCCCGAAAGGCCAGTGCGATCGCCCGCGAAGGCGGTGGCCGCCGACAAGCCGCATTATCTCGGCCATCGCGACCGCCTGCGCGAGCGCTTCGCCGCCGGTACCAACACCCTCCCCGACTACGAACTGCTCGAGCTTTTGTTGTTTCGGCTGATCCCGCGCGCCGACACCAAGCCTGTCGCCAAGGCATTGCTGGCACGCTTCGGTACATTGGCCGAGGTCCTCGGTGCGCCCGTCGAGCGCCTGCAGGAGGTGAAGGGCATCGGCCCGGCGGTGGCGCTCGACCTCAAGGTGGTTGCGGCAACGGCGCAGCGCATGGCGCGCGGCGAGATCGCCGGCCGCGAGCTGTTGTCGACCTGGACGCAGGTTCTCGAATACTGCCGGTCGGTGATGGCTTTCGAGGAGCGCGAGCAATTCCGCATCCTGTTCCTCGACAAGAAAAACGCGCTGATCGCCGACGAAGTCCAGCAGGTCGGCACCGTCGACCACACACCGGTCTATCCGCGCGAGGTGGTCAGGCGCGCCTTGGAGCTCTCCGCCACGGCGATCATTCTGGCGCATAACCATCCGTCGGGAGACCCGACGCCGTCGCGCGCCGACATCGAGATGACCAAGCTGATCATAGAGACGGCCAAACCGCTTGGCATTGCCGTTCACGACCACATCATCATCGGCAGGAAAGGCCACTCCAGCATGAAGGGCCTGCTGCTGATCTGAGGTTTGGCGTTGTTTTCTGCTTTGTCCGCTGTGCGCCTATGGACCGCAACGTCAAGGCGGTCGGCTCGATAAAACTCTGGCGCCGAGGCTCAGCTGGCCGTGCGCAGGCGCCGCGATCGGACAAAGGTCTTAAGTCCCTCGGAGTCGAACGCGTGGCCGAAGGCATAACCCTGCAATATGTCGCAGCCTAGGCCCTTGAGTAGCCGTGCATGCTGCATCGTCTCAACGCCTTCCGCCACGACCTCGATACCCAGCGACTTGCCGATTTCAATGATCGACGAGACAACCTGCCTTCTCTGCGGAGATTTGACGATTGGGGTGACCAGCTGCCGATCAATCTTCAGCCGGCGCGGCTGCAACTTCAGCAAACTGACCATCGAAGCGTAGCCGGTACCAAAATCGTCTATTTCGACGTCAATCCCCAGCTCTTTTATCTGCTCGATATTCCAGGTGACAAGGTCGTCGTTCTCGTCCAGGAAAATCGACTCAACAAGCTCGAACGAAACTGTTCCTTTCTTGATATTTTGTTCTCGCAGGCTCTTGATGAGCTCCTCGTCTTGAAGGCGCCTGGCCGAGACATTGACCGACACCCGCGGAATGTGAAGTTTTGCAGCGGACCACTCTTCGAAATCCGAAAGCGATTGTTTCAATATGGCTTGGTCGATGATCGAGACGACGTTCAGTTCTTCTGCAATCCTCAGGAAGATGTCGGGCGCCAAAATACCCTTTATTGGATGTTTCCACCTCGCCAGCGCCTCAACCCCAACGATTTCGAGCGTCTTTGCGTCAAATTGGGGCTGGTAGAAGGGGATGAACTCGTTGCGCTCGAGGCCGCCGAGAATTTCGTCGGCAATCCGCTTAGTATCGACGATTTCGCTTTGCATCGCGTCGGTGAAGAATTCGTATCGATTGCGGCCCCGCCCCTTTGCTCGGTAAAGCGCGATATCGGCGTTCACCAGCAGGTGTTTGGCTTCGACATCTTTTGCGTTATCGACAGCGATTCCCACGCTGACACCAAAACGGCATCGATGACCCTGATAGTAGACGGGTTCGCGCATCTGGCTGATGATGCGGTCGGCGAGCAGCGCCAGTTGCTTGGTATCGTCGCGCACCACGCACAGAACGATGAATTCGTCTCCCCCGATACGGGCGACGAATCCCTCGTCGCCGACCTTCGACCTGAGCACGGTTGACGCGTGAACCAACATCGCGTCACCGGCGGCGTGGCCCAGCGTATCGTTGATGTGCTTGAACCGATCCAGATCTATGTGAAGCAGTGCCGCGTGCCCGCCTGAGCGCCTGGCGTTTGCCGCGTAATGTTCCAGTACCTGGTCGAGGTAACGCCGGTTGGGCAAGCCGGTCAGCGAATCATGAAGCGCGATGTGCTCTATGCGCGCTTTGGCCGACTCGAGTTCTGCATTTTTCGACTCGGACAGCTGTTTTGCACGAACCAGATCCTTGTTCAGCAGGACGTCCGCAGTCACGTCCCATTCCGCGCCGATCATTTTTGGGGTGTCGTTTGCGACCCGGTAAAGGATCGCCTTGGACCGGACATGACGGATCTCGCCATCCTGACGCACAATTCGGTACTCCGACAAATATGGTCGTCCGCTGGCCACCGCCCTGTCGAAGTCCGCGTTGGCGCCAGCCAAATCATCTGGGTGGATTGCTCCCGCCCAGTCTGGGTAGCCCCGGTGCTCGCCGGTTGGTTTGCCATATATTTCGTTGACGCGATCATCCCACGTAAGCTCGTTGGTCGCGAGATCGTGTTCCCAAACCCCAATAGCCGAAGCTTCCAGAGCGAGTTCCAAGCGTCGTGACAATCGACGCAATTCCGCATAATTGCGCTGTCTTTCGCCAATCAGGCGGCCTGTGACCAGGAAAGGGAACACAACCAAGGCTCCGGCCGTCGCCATGATCGCGCGCAACAACCATGCGTTGCTTGGCGTCGAAGGCCAGCCGTTTTTGGGAATGGCCGCGAGCTGCCACGAGCCGGAAGGAAGCAAAACGTCAGCCGTCACCGGATCGCTTTTGCTGATCTCCTCATTGCCGTAGAATTGACCACCTCGGTGACCGAGGGCGTCCCTGCCGATCAGCGCTACGTCGATCCCGAGATCGTCGTCAAGCAGGCCGCTCGCTTTGTAAAGGCGCTGCACGTCGACAACGGCGGAAATGATACCCCAGAACCTTTCCGTATTGCCAGCGCTCGGCACGAAGACCGGAAAGCGGCCGATGAAGCCTTGTCCTCCCTGTTTCAGGTCGACGGGACCGGCAAGCACCAGCTTGCGTTCGTCTCGCGCCCTTAGCGCAGCCGCACGCTGCCGCTCGTTCTTGCGGTAGTCCAGACCCATCGCCTGCTCGTTACCCTCCATCGGATACATCAGGGAAACGACCAGATCGGGCGCGCCGGCAATATCGTTCAATTGCGAGTCGGCGCCAAATAGATTGCTCGCGAGCGAGGCGAAGCGTTGCTGTCCCATATAGGGCTCGGTCACGACCGCGGCGACCAGTCCACGCACGAGCTGGAGGTTTCCATTGATATTGCCTTCGAGCTTGGCGCGGATGAGATTGACCTTGGTCAGCACGTCCGCACGGACGGCCTGGTCCGAGACGATTTTGTTCTGGTGCTCCGCGAACGCTGCGCTGACAAGGATGACGACAAACGCGATCGCCGCCGGAATATTTGCCGACGAAAAGACGGCCTCCTTGATGCCGTTGAACCTAGCGCGGAAAAAAGCCAATAGGCGATTCCTCAAGTGCCATTTTCAGGTTCTCGGGGTCGACCCGATGAGGAACATTAGCTTTCAATGTTTAATTTGACCTTCATACTCCTGAGAAATTTCATTTTCCGACGGCTGACGCCGGCTGCGATACCGACAGCGATGCTGAAGGCGGGCTGCACGATGCGGACCAATATGAAACGCCAGCTAGATCAGCCTTGCTCGGAAGATCGAGGCGCACGAGCGCCATTGCACATTTCGACGCTCCGACCCGAGTACTCTGGAGCGTTGACCTTGGACTAGAGCGGCGGACTTTCATGTGAGTCCATACCCTGCGGCTGCGAAGTAATTTCTGCATTCTGTTGGAGAGAAGAGATTGCAGAT
>NZ_JAMYLR010000050.1:0-41242 GCF_040318155.1 Mesorhizobium sp. M1307
CCTCGTCGAGAGATAGCATGGAGCACTGTTCGCGATGTCCTCGCACACCTGTTCGCGATGTCTCCGGTCCAAACAGGGGGGAGATCTGCCACGTCACGGCACCAGATCGATTTCCTCGGTCTCGCCGCCACTGCAGGTGTAGCAGCAATCGTCGCACTTTTCCGTATTGCCGGGGCCGACGCCCCAATAGGTATTCTCGTCGCCATCGACCCAGGCGCCGTAGCAGATCGATTCGCCGTCACTGCAGGACAGCGGGATTGCCTTGGTCTCGCCGTCGTTGAGATAGTAATCCTGATTGTTGCCCGGCCAGACATGATCGCGGTCCTGGCTGTAGAGCTCGACGCGCATGGCGTTCGGATGGCTGTTCTTGATCTCGAAGGTGACATCGCCGGCATGCGCGACGGGCGCAAACAGCGTGACAATGAACAGCGACGCGGCAGCGCGGCGCACGAAAGCGTAGGACGACATGATGATTTCCCCCCGGAACGACACGGCCTGTCTGGCGCGCGGGAGAGCATGGCATGGCGGCGGGATGGGTGGAAGGGGGTGCGCCATTTGCACATCGCGAAAGGCGCAGCGTTGCCAAGGAAGACCCCTCTCCGGTTTGCTTCGCAAACCACCTCTCCCCACTTCGTGGGGCGAGGAAATGCCAATCGCCGAAGCCTCACAAGACCTGGGTTCCTCGCCCCCACAAAGTGGGGGAGCCGCGAAGCGGCCGGAGAGGGGGCGGTCCGACTCGCCTCACCGGCCAGGCTTCAGCAGTGACCAGATCCAGCCGATGAATGTAAGCACCAGGAAGGGATATCCGGCAGCGGGCAGCGGCGCCGAGGTCGGCAGCAAAGGCGCACCCCACAGGATCAGGCCGGCCGACACGACGAACAGCACAGCCGCCACGACAGCGGTAAGCCGCATCCACACCGCGAAGGTTTTCGGCGCGCTGACCATGACCAGCGCCGCCGCCCAAAGCGAGATACCGCCGACATAGGAGGCTACGCTGGCCTCAAGCCCGGCCGCATTGCCGGCGAGCAGCAGGCTCTCGCCGGCGAGAAAGGTCAGAAATCCGGCGGCCACGCAGTCATTGCCCAGCCGCTGATACTTCATCGTCAGCAGCGCCGTCGCCACCACGAGCGCCACGCCGTCGATCGTCCAGAGCGTTTCGCGAAGGGGCGCGCTCTCGGCGAAGGTGCCGGCGAGGCCAAAGGCGCCGCCGATGGCGAGGCCTATCGCGGCGACGGTGTCCAAAGTGGAACGCATTTGAGATTTCTCCCTTGGCCGAAGATAGCTCGGCGCGGGATGAGCGCAAAGCGTGAGCGTGCCGTGCCCGAATGACTTTATTTGGGCATTACTCAACGATTAAATATCAGCTAATTGAAGAATCTCGCAAACTGCGCTTAGCTGGATTGATTCGTGGCAACCTTTGACAATTCTCCGATGGCGCGCAAGTCAGACCTGCTTGACTGGGTTATAGAAGCTCTAACGGGCCTCGGCGGCAGCAGTAAGATTGTGCCTATTTGCCGGTTTATCTGGGAACATCACGGCTCCGAATTAAGAGATTCGGGCGATCTCTTTTTTGTATGGCAATACGAAATGAGGTGGGCGGCCACAGTCTTGAGACGAGATGGAAAACTTGCGCCCGTCTCAAAATGCCCAAGAGGCATATGGCAGCTAGCCAAGCAAAGAGAGGAATGATCGTGGCGGAGGCATCGTTTGAAATCAGTCGCTTCTCCAACCGCAAGAGCACAATGGGCCAGTATGAGAGGCAACTGCAGCGCCTGCGGGCAGCAGGTAAGGAGGTGCTTGCCGTTGAGTCAGCGGTGAGGGATGCGCTTCGCAACCTCCAGAAACTGCAGGGGCGTTCTTTTGTAATCTACGGAGAGCCTCAGAGCGGAAAGACAGAAATGATGATCTGCCTTACTGCTAAGCTTCTCGATGAAAGGTTCGATTTCATAGTCCATCTTTTGAACGACAGCGTCGATCTCCTGGGCCAAAACCTGGGACGCTTTAAGGCCTCGGGGCTTGCACCAGCCGCTCGAAATTTCAGCGAAATCGTTGATCCGGCCGTGGTGCTAAAGGGTCAAAGTCATGTGATATTTTGCAAGAAAAACGGAGCCGACCTTCGCAAACTCCTGGAAAAGATTGGGAAGGTCAAAGGGATTGTCGTAATTGACGATGAAGCGGACTTTGCCTCTCCAAACGCAAAGATAAATAAGGGCGAGAAAACAAAGATAAATAAACTAATTAGCGATCTGATCGGTTCAGATGGTTACTACATAGGCGTGACTGCTACTCCAGCTCGACTGGATCTTAATAATACATTCGACAACGATAGCAACCTCTGGGTGGATTTTCCTCCACATAGAAAATATACTGGACAAGATATTTTCTTTCCGTTAGACGGTGGGGTTAGGTACTTCCAAACTCTGCTGCCTGATTCAGGGAGCGACCCGCGTCATGCCCGGAAAGCATTGTTCGGTTTTCTGGTAAACGTGGCATATCTTAACTTATATGTTAATGCTCCACTTGAAAAAAATTACTCAATACTTATTCACACGAGCGGGAAAAAGGCTGACCACAAAACGGACTGGGCCAATGCTCATGGCGCCCTAACAGCGCTGATCCAGCGCTCATCGGCCGATTTTGAAAAGTATACCAGACAAATCTGGACCCTTAGCAGAGATCGCTTTCCTGATGCAGATAGTGACATCATCACAAGTTATGTGTTGGAAAACATAACCAGGCACTCTATAGTTGTTCTCAATAGCGAGCGAGATTGGAAGGATAATTCATCTGCGGCGACAAGCCCAACTAGCCTGTTTACGATAATAATAGGTGGAAACATTGTCTCGCGCGGAGTGACCCTTGACAATCTGCTTTCAATGTATTTTACGAGAGACGTCCAGCACAAGATTCAGCAAGACACCTATATCCAGCGCGCCCGGATGTTCGGGAGCCGTGGAGAATATCTGAATTTCTTCGAGTTGACTATTCCCCAAGGATTGTACCTCGACTGGCACCGATGTTTTGTTTTTCACAGATTGGCGCTAGCAGCGATCAAGGAAGGCTTAGGCTCACTCGTCTGGTTGGGTGACACGCGTATTCAGGCTGTGTCGAGCGCCAGCATCGATCGCTCCACGGTCGATCTCGATCGTGGCGAGATGTCGTTCAGCTTGTTTCCCTTTTCTGACCAGATCGCTCAGGTAATTAATGGAAGCGGCTCGGTATTCGAGCTAATCGAACAGCTGGCAGCGGCACTGGGCCCGACCGCATTTCCGGAGTATCTCCTCCGGTACATCCGTGGGACGTCGTCGGGAATGAAGACTGCAATTGCGATTCACGACCCGATTCCGATCGCCGGGTATTCCGACGGCTCAGATATCGACAAGGATCAGATCCTTCGTAAGCGGGGATTTATCGGCAAGTCACAAATTGGAAAGGCTACTTCAGCGGTTCACCACCTCTTTGTACTCTACAATGGAAAAGGAAATGCCCGCCTAGTTTACAAGTTTATCGGCTCAATTCAATTCATAAAGAACAATGCTTCCCATGATACCGGAATATAAGTTTTATCATGGAGCCGTTTTGGCTGAAATAGTGCACCAATGCACAGTTCCGATCCAGATTGATGAACTCCACGAGGAAGGCCGTCTGTCGTCTTACATTTTGGAGTCTCGAATTGGAATGCAGATAAAGCATTCAACCCAACGACTACACCCTTGGAGCTTCACCTTTACGAAACGCAACGTCCAAGAATTAGTCGACCTGCGTGCAATTTTTTCGAAGGTGTATGTGGTTCTGGTTTGCCGCACAGACGGTATGCTTTGTATCGATTTGCCTGAATTTATTCAATTACTCGCGGTGGGAGACAGCGAGCAAGCCTGGCTTAGGGTCGATCGCCGGAAGGGAAAGTGGTACGAGGTCAATGGCAGCAAAACACAGGGACCGCGCAAGTACCCGAAGGGCATCGATGCCTTAATGGACGCCCTTGGATTTCAGGGCGCTGTCGAACGACCAGCTAAGGCATTGCAAACGTGAGAACTGTCTCGGTTCGCATTCGCTTTGCCAGCTGCTCGCTGGTCATGGGCAGATAACGGCTTTGATTTGGTAGCGGTCTCTCTGACCGAGCAACCAGTTTCAACCCGGCTTGGCTAGCCGCTGAAACAACGGCTTCTGAGTTTCTGACGAAAACCCCTCGTAGGCACGAATCTCCGACCACAAAGATTGCGCGCCCTCCTGCTCTGAGAACACGAGCAATCTCTTCGACTACGCCAAGGATGTCTACCACGTAACGATCTACCATGCTCAGGAACCTTTTGGGCAAACTGGCTAGATCACCCATACTCTCCTTAACTGCCAAGTGGCGATTCAAGTATAAATCGGTCCCCAGCTGCCGTTCGGTGCCAATACTATCCGACCTAATTGTTCGGAGGTCCGCAAGTTTATGGCCCAGCCAAACGAGCGACAATCTATGCCCTCGCATATAATCTATAGCATTGAGGTACGGCGGTGATGTTAGAACGGCGTCTATGCTACCGTCAGCGATCGATTCCATTGATCGCGCATCGCCAAGTGTTACAACAGCCCCACCAATTGGTGGTGATTGAGCGAGACGCTTTCTAAGGATTCCCATCGAACGCTCAAAGGCTTGCCGAACGTCAAAATCATTTGTCTGCGCCACCTTGTGGGGCCGACTATGCGAAACATCTCTCGCCAAGGAAGCTCCCCGCTCCTTGGTGATGATGATTCGACTGAGAGCAAGTCGCGCCAAATCTAGCGCCGGCAGCTGGTCCGGATGAGCAGCCGCTGCATATTGACTTAGCGCATAAGAAATTCGCCGAAGGCCACCCTGCTGCGGTTCTGCGAACCAGAAGTCAACAAACGCCGATGTCTCCTTGTCACTGTCGATCCATGGTATCGATGCAGTTTCTGCAGGGAGCGCATCAATGCCCTCCAGCAACTCAGAGGACGTGCGTTTGACAATTTCGTCGTCTATTGGATTTGTCCAGACACGCCCCATAAGAACTGCCAGCGGATCCAGATCAAACCCAATAGCATGATGGCCCAGGGTGGTTGCCTGCCGAAGCACGGTTCCCGAACCCGACATTGGGTCGAGTACAACGCTTTTGGACGCAAGTTCGGCCAATTTTTCTAGGGCAAACTCAGGCGACATACGAGCTGGAAACGGATGTATCGTCAGCATGCAGAGCGCCTATTTATGAGGAATCAGTAATTATACTATCTAAGAAACAAATGAGAAAGTCACCGCGAGGGACTTTCTAATGACGCGGACTGCTTACGAACAAGGGGGCAGCCTCCCTCAATCGCCCATCTTCAGCGCCTGGATAAACGCCTCCTGCGGGATATCCACCTTGCCGAACTGCCGCATCCGCTTCTTGCCCTCTTTCTGCTTGTCGAGCAGCTTGCGTTTGCGTGAGACGTCGCCGCCGTAGCATTTGGCGGTGACGTCCTTGCGCAGCGCCGAGATGGTCTCGCGGGCGATGACCTTGCCGCCGATCGCCGCCTGGATCGGGATCTTGAACAGATGATGCGGGATCAGTTCCTTCAGCTTCTCGCACATCTGGCGGCCGCGCTTTTCCGCCGCCGTGCGGTGGACCAGCATCGACAGCGCATCGACCGGCTCTTCGTTGACCAGGATCGACATCTTGACCAGGTCGCCTTCCTTGTAGTCGGTCAAATGATAGTCGAACGAGGCGTAGCCCTTGGAGATCGACTTCAGCCGGTCGTAGAAGTCGAAGACGACCTCGTTGAGCGGCAGATCGTAGATCAGCATGGCGCGTTTGCCGACATAGGAGAGGTCGGCCTGAATGCCGCGCCGGTCCTGGCAGAGCTTCAGGATGCCGCCGAGATAGTCGTCGGGGGTGAGGATGGTGGCGCGGATCCACGGCTCCTCGATGGCCGCAATCTTGACCACGTCGGGCATGTCGGCCGGGTTGTGCAGTTCCTTGACCGTGCCGTCGTTCAACAGCAGGCGGTAGACGACGCTGGGCGCGGTGGCGATGAGGTCGAGATTGAACTCGCGCTCCAGCCGCTCCTGGATGATTTCGAGATGCAGCAGGCCAAGGAAGCCGCAGCGATAGCCGAAGCCGAGTGCGGCGCTGGTTTCCATTTCAAAAGAGAAGGAGGCGTCGTTGAGGCGCAGCTTGCCGACAGCGGCGCGCAGATCCTCGAAATCGGCGGCGTCGACCGGGAACAGGCCGCAGAACACCACCGGCTGTGCCGGCTTGAAGCCGGGCAGGGCTTGCGCCGTCGGCCGCTTGTCCTCGGTGATGGTGTCGCCGACGCGAGTGTCGGCAACCTCCTTGATCGAGCCGGTGAAGAAACCGAACTCGCCGGGGCCGAGCTCGTCGACATTGATGCGGGCGGGCGTAAAGACGCCGGTGCGCTCGACCAGGTACCTGGCGCCGGTGCCCATCATGCGGATGGTCTGGCCCTTTTTCAAGACGCCGTCGATGATGCGGACCAGCACGATGACGCCGAGATAGGCGTCGTACCAGCTGTCGACCAGCATCGCCTTCAGCGGGGCCGTGACGTCGCCCTCGCGCGGTGGCGGCAGATCGTTGACGATCGCTTCCAGCACGTCGGGAATGCCGAGCCCGGTCTTGGCCGAGATCAGCACGGCGTTGGAGGCATCGATGCCGATCACCTCCTCGACCTGCTCGCGGATGCGCTCGGGCTCGGCGGCGGGCAGGTCGACCTTGTTCAGCACCACGACGATCTCGTGGTTGTTGTCGATGGCCTGGTAGACATTGGCCAGCGTCTGCGCCTCGACGCCCTGCGAGGCGTCGACGACCAGCAGCGAACCTTCGCAGGCGGCGAGCGAGCGCGACACTTCATAGGCGAAGTCGACATGGCCGGGCGTGTCGATCAGGTTGAGGATATAGTCCTGTCCATTGTTGGCGCGGTATTTCAGCCGCACCGTCTGCGCCTTGATGGTGATGCCGCGCTCGCGCTCGATGTCCATCGAGTCCAGCACCTGCTCCTTCATGTCGCGCAGCTCCAGCCCGCCGGTCGACTGGATCAGCCGGTCGGCAAGCGTGGATTTGCCATGGTCGATATGGGCAACGATGGAGAAGTTGCGGATGTTCTTGATCGGCGTGGTCATGCGGCGCGCTTTAGCAGGGGCACGGTACATCGGCAAGCGGCGGGACGCGGGTGCGGCGGCGGGGCGGCAAAGTCGTTAAACTTTGATCCATGAGATTAGAGCATAGTTTGCGCCCGGCGTGGTAGCCCACCGGTCTATCGCCGTTTCGGGGGGATCGGAATGCCGCCGTCAGCACGCAAATTTCTCAGATCGGTGAGCGGCTCGTTCGCGCCATTGCTCGCCATCTTGCTTATCCCGATGGTTGCCGCATTGGGTTTTTCCATCGACTATACCTCCGCGGTTTCAACCAGGGCATCGATGCAGAACGCCCTCGATGCAGCGTCGCTGTCGATCACGACGCTTGCGACGACCACGACGTTGGCGGACCGCCAGGTAAGCCTGCAGGACTCATATCTGGCCAATGGCGGGCAAGGCACGGCCAAGCTCGACAGCTTCGTCGTCGCCACCGACGGCGCCGCCAGCATCAAGGCTTCGGCCGGCTTTGCCATGCCGACGAATTTCATGCAGATCGCCAGGATCAACACGGTGCAGGTCGGCGTTGCGTCGGCAGTGACAAAGCGGCCGGCATTGGTGCAAGCCACGTTCAAGGTGACCAAGATCTCGGGCTGGTGGGGCAAGACAATGACGCTCTACGGCACCAAATTCGGGGACACGGTGGCCAACAAGCTGATGAAGATCACCTACACATACAACGGTTATGGCGATCCGAAAGGCTATGGCACGGCGACCGTCTCCACGATCAACGGAGCGACGATCACTATGGTCCAGCAGCAGGTGTGTACGACCACCACGGTGCTCAGCTTCTACGGCTTGCCTAGCACCACGATCGTACAGACCGACTCATACGGCAGGAAATACGCGACCACCTGTCTCAACACAATGTATCCCGCGACCGGTGCCGGCGCGGTGATCGACGTCAGCCAGATGGACCAGCTATATCTGCAGATGGATGTCCCGTCAGGCAATCCAACGGTGCTCAAGTCGAACGATCCGGCAACATCGAACCGCCTCTACGCGAACGGCGTCGAGATCGCCAGTGGCCAAACGGTCGATATCTTCACGCTGGTGCCGTGCGGCCAGACCAGCACACAAGCGTGGGAAGACGGGGGATCGTCGGTGCCGACATCTCCGACCATCACCGATTCCAACGCAGACTTTTTCTACACAGTAACCGGCAAATGCGCCTTCAATCAGCGGGCATCCGAAACGCTGTTGACACAATAGGCGGCCGCAGCTGAGTGCGAGGGCATATCGGCCCGCTTAGGCTGCAGTCCATCACACCGCCGCCCCGGTCACACCGGGTGGCGTGTTGGTTGCGAGCGACCGTCTTCCCTTCGCCCCCTGTGGGAGAGCTGCGAACGATCACGAAGCGGTGATGCTGTAACGAACCGTGTGTCGGCGGCGAAGTGTGGACATGGAACCGCACAGGAGAACAGCGATGACCGGATCGGAACGAAGCACAGCCCTGATGGGGCTCGCCGCGGCACTGTTTTCCGCGACTGTGCTGTCGGCAACCAGCGCGGCCGCCGGCCAGACGATGACCGTCGTCGAGCTGTTCACCAGCCAGGGCTGCTCGTCCTGTCCGCCGGCCAACGCCAATCTGATCAAGGTCAAGGACCGGCCCGGCGTGCTGGCGCTGTCCTTCAACGTCACCTACTGGGACTATCTCGGCTGGAAGGACACATTCGGCAAAGAAGAATTCACGCAGCGCCAGGTCCGCTATGAACCGTCGCTCGGCCGTTCCGGCCCGTTCACGCCGCAAGTGGTGGTCAACGGCAGGGCCGATGCCGTCGGCGCCAGGCCGGGCGAGATCGAGCAGCTGATTTCGAGCGGCGGCCACGATGACGGACCTTCGTTGTCGCTCGCCGGCGGGAAGGTCAGCATCGGCGCCGGTCCGGTGCCCGGCGGCAGGGCCGACGTCTGGCTGGTGCGTTATGGCAAGGGCGTCGTCGAGGTGCCGGTGGCGCGCGGCGAAAACACCGGCCGCACGCTGCCGCACGCCAATGTCGTGCATTCGCTGACCAGGCTGGGCAGTTGGACCGGCGACGCCACCGCACTGCCGCTGCCGGCGGCGACGGGCGGCCTCAGCACAGCGGTGCTGGTGCAGGTGCCGGGCGGCGGGCCGATCCTTGCTGCCGCTACGAACTAGAAACCCTGCCGAAATTTTCACAACGCGCAGCGGCGTCGCCGCATGCAGTCAACCTGCCAAACCCAAGGAGATCATCATGACCAATCGTTTGACCAATCGCCCGACCCTGGCGGCACTCGCCTTCGCACTTTGCTCGACGGCGCTGTTCGCAGGAGGCACGGCGCGGGCCGAAGATGCGATGAAGCCGGCGATGGCGACAAACGTCATGAAGCCGGCAACGGATGCCATGAAGCCGGCCGGCGCCATGGCGGCTGACGCGATGGCCACGACTGCGATGAGGGCGGGCGATCCGATGAAGGCCGACTGCATGAACAAGGCCGATGCCGAGACGGACGCCATGAAGAAGGCAGAGGCGACCAAGGCCTGCGATGCCATGGCTCCGGCCAAATAGGCGATGCGCACAGCAATGTGAGAGCCCGGCGGACCTATCCGTCGTATAATCCACCACCATCATGGGAGATCAGACATGACCGGAGCCCTGAAACGATCGTCGATTTTCGCAAAGGCAGCGCTTGCCGCGCTCATCCTCACGGCCGCCGCGGCCGTGTTCTGGCAGACGCCGGCAGTCTCGGCCGAAGACGCGGTGGTGATCCCGCCGCCGGCAATGGACGAGAAGGCCACCGCCGGCACCGAAAAGGCGGTCTTTGCCGGCGGCTGCTTCTGGGGCGTGCAAGGCGTGTTCCAGCACGTCAAGGGCGTCACCAGCGCCGTTTCCGGCTATGCCGGCGGCGACAAGGACACGGCCGTCTATGAAATGGTCGGCACCAGCCGGACGGGCCATGCCGAATCCGTCGAGATCACCTACGAGCCGTCCGAGGTGACCTACGGCCAGCTGCTGCAGGTGTATTTCTCGGTGGCGCACAACCCGACGCAACTGAACTACCAGGGTCCGGACAGCGGCACCCAGTACCGTTCGACGATCTTTGCCGAAAACGACGCACAGAAAAAGATCGCCGAAAGCTACATCGCCCAGCTCGACAAGGCCAAGGTGTTTCCCAAGCCGATCGTGACGACGCTGGAGACCGGCAAGACCTTCTATCCGGCCGAGGACTATCACCAGGACTTTCTGACGCTCAACCCGACCTATCCCTATATCGTCTACAACGATCTGCCCAAGGTCGAGAACCTGAAGCGGCTGTTCCCCAACCTCTACCGCGAAAAGCCGGTACTGGTGCTGGCCGCCAGCAAGAGCTGAGTTTTGCGGCGGGGCTTGCTGATCTCCCCCCTTGAGGGGGAGATGGCCGGCAGGCCAGAGGGGGTCGGTTCGGTTGGCGCGACGCGGTCCGGCATATCGAGGAAGACGAAGCTGGCACTCCACGCGCGGCGACCCCCTCTGTCGCTTTCAGCGACATCTCCCCCTCAAGGGGGGAGATCAGCAGTTTCCGCGCTTCGCACTACTCCCCCTTTTTCCAGGGCAGGCTCCAGCGCACCTTCTCCAGCGTCGCCTTTGCCTCGGCCGAGTCCGGATCGGGCTCTGTCTCGCGATAATGCGCCGAGCCCTCAGGCGGGTAGGCAAGTGTGTTGTTGAGGGCGAATTTGTCGATCTGGCTGAAGTCGGGGAAAGGCAGGTTTTCCGTCTCGCGCCAAGCGCTGACCCTTTTCTCCGCGGCGATGCGTTTTTCGTCGTCGACCGGAAGGTCGGTGGCTCTGTATTCCAGTGACGAAGGGAAGGCGAACTGCGCGCCGGCATCATCCATGATGTTGATCATGGACAACAGGATGTCCTCGCGGATGGCTTGAAAATCGGCCACGTCGGCGGTTTTGATATAAGTGAACACGTCGATATCGAGCGAATAGGCGCCGAAGCCGGCAAAGCGCACGCGGCACGGCTCATCGATGACGCGCGGATGGGCAATCAGCAGCTTGCGCAGCTCGGCCAGGACGTAACGTAGCTGATCGGGCGTCGTTTCGTAGCGCAGCTGCAGCGTCGTCGCGAACCGGGTGCGGTCGCGATGCGCGTAGTTCTCGATCTGCATGCCGGCGAAATCCGAGTTCGGCACCGAGATGATCGTGCGGTCGAGCGACCGAATGCGGGTGGAGCGCATGCCGATATGCTCGATCGTGCCGGACTGGTCGCCGAACTTGCAGAAGTCGCCGACGCTGACCGGCCGATCGGCATAGAGCGTCAGGCCGGAGAGGAAGTTCTGCAGCGTCGGCTGCGCGGCCAGCGCCACCGCCAGACCGCCGATGCCGAGACCGGCAATGACGCCTTCGTAGGGGATGGCGAGCACTTCGGCCAGCAGCAGGAAGGCGACGACCAGCACGGCGACGCGCGCCACGCCGGTGGACAGCGAAATCAGCGTGTCGTGATAGCCGGGCACCTGCCACAGTCCACGGTAATGGTCGGCGACCTTGCCGATCAGGTGCCAGACCACCGGCACGGCGCCAATCACGACCAGGCTCCAGGCGATTGCCTTGACCGGGGCGGCGACCACTTGCGGCAGACCGAGCGGGCGCAGCGTCAACAGCAGGAAGAAGCCAAGCACGATCGAGCGCACCGCCCATTCGACAATGCGGAAGAAGGCCGGGCTGTCCGTCCTTCGCACAAACAAGGAAATCAGCGCATTGGCGATGAAGCCGAAGACGATGCCGGCCAGCGCGGCAAGGCCGAGCATCGACCATTGCCAGCGCTCCATCGGGCCGGCGCGGGTGAGCAGGCCGGGGCTGATCTCGCGGGCGAGGCCACGGGCGATGAAGAACGGGTCGGTGCTGGCGAAGGCGGCGAATTCCGGCGCCACCGGCACGTCTTCGACATCGGCGTAGAGCGCGCGGATGTGGGCGAGCGTCTCGGGCGTGAACTGCCAGATCTTGCCCTTCTCAGTCTCGACCGGGCCGATGACGATGTTGCCGGCGGGATGCTCGAAATAGACGAAGGCGGTGTTGCTCTTCGGATCGTCGGGAATCTCCTGCCAATAGACGTAGCCGATGCGGTCGATGACCTTTTTGAGATAGCGCTCGAGCAGGAACGCCTCGTCGCCACGCACCGCCTGACTGTAGTTGCGCAGGTCGAGCGCCGCCTGGGCCGGGTCGCCGGCTTCGGTGAGGCCGCTCAACAGTACCTTGAACGTGTCGCGCGGCGAGGCGAGCCTGCTCGGATCGTCGACCATGTCGACGGCTTCGCCACGCGCTTCCTGGAATTCGGCGAGCTTGGCCTGGAGCTGGGCAAGTGGCGGCCCGACGATGAACCAGTCGCCATTCTTGCGACGAAAATTGACGTCGAAGGAGATCCTGGTGCCGTATTGCGGCAGCGTCGCCGTCACCTCGTCTCCGGAAATCGCATCATGCGGCAGGCTCCACAGACGGAACGTCGCGTTGTCGATGACGGTGAACAGAAGCTTGGTGTAATCGGGCATGTTGAGGCCGCCGCGGTCGGCCTCGGTGACGTCGACGAGACCCGCTGCCAGACCGGCAAGACCCATGCCGCCGCCGGTGGCGCGCGGCACGTTGTCGGCGCCGCTCTCGTTCATCGTCTGCAGGAACGAGCGCATGGTGCTCATCGGGCTCGACTGGTCGACGCGGACGTCCTCGACGGCGCTGACGCGCACGCCTGTCCACCATTCGGCGGTGGCGGCATCGAAGCGGCCCATGAAGCTGCCGCCGTCGGGCGATTGGACGAAGGTGAAGGCGCCCTGGCGGTCGCCTTCGAACCAGTGGCCGACAAGCTTGTCGCCTTCGGCCTTGGCCTCGATACGGCCGTTATAAAGCGGGTACACGCCCTTTACATCACTGCCCGTCTGCTCGAACTTGATCTGGGCGCCGCCGCCGCGCCACTTCGTGTCCCACACGCCCGTCCAGTTGGCCGCGTCCTGGGCATGCGCCTGCGGCATGGCCGGCAGCAGGCCGGCAAGCGCGAGTGCGCCGATCAGCGCGACCGTCCGGATCAGCAAAAGCAGCAGCCGATCCTCTCCTGCCGCAGAAAAGGGGTTCATTCTATTGCCCTTCTTCTTGCCGGCGATTCTGCTGGGCCGGCCAGAGAAGGTTATTCCGCTTGAAGATGAATATTCTGTTTCAGGCTGCGACGGCGATGCCGGTCAGTCATAGGTCAGATCCGTCGCCTTGCCGGCGAACACCCGGTAGGCAAAGAACGAATAGAAGATGATGATCGGCAGCACGACGACCGTCCCGACCAGGATGACGGCCAGGCTTTCGGGTGCCGAAGCAGCCTGCCAGATGGTCAGCCGGTCGGGCACCACGAAGGGGTAGAACGACCAGGCGAGGCCGGCAAAGCCGAGCGTGAAGATCGCGGCCAATGTCAGGAACGGGAGCAGCGCGTGGCGGTCGCCGGGTTTCGGCAGATGGAAGGTCTGGCGCCACAGCCACAGGAACAGCACTGCCGACAGGATCGGCAGCGGCGACAAATAGAGCATGGCCGGCCAGACGAACCATTTGTCGAAGATGCGCGCGCTGGCAAAGGGCGTGGCCAGCGATACCGCGACCATGCCGAGCGCGGTCAGCACCAGCGCCGTCCGCAGCCACAGCACCGCCTTCTTCTGCAGATCGCCTTCGGTCTTATAGATGACCCAGGCCGCGCCCATCGCCGCGTAGGCCGCGGCAAGGCAGAGCGCCACCAGCGCGCCGAAAGCGACGCCGCCGGGGCCGACGTCGAGGCCGAGCACATAGACGCCGAGCATATAACCTTGCGCCAGCGACGCGACGACCGAGCCGAGGAAAAAGATGCGGTTCCAGCGGTGCTTCCTGCCGGCCGGCACCTTGGCGCGGAAATCGAAGGCGACGCCGCGCAGGATCAAGCCGACCAGCAGCACGAAGACCGGAATGTAGAGCGCCGTCAGAATGGTGCCATGCGCCAATGGGAAGGCGACCAGCAGCAGGCCGACCGCCAGCACCAGCCAGGTCTCGTTGGCGTCCCAGAACGGGCCGATGGCGGCGATCATCGTATCCTGCTCGGTGTCTTCGGCTGCGGCGAACAGGATGCCGATGCCGAGATCGAAGCCGTCGAGGATGACGTAGATCAGGATAGCGAGGCCCATCAGGCCGGCGAAGATCAGAGGCAGCAGGGTCGGCCAGTCGAAGCTCATGATGTTTCTCCCGGTTGCGCAACCGGCTGCGACAGCGGCCTGTTCATGACGCCCGGCAGCGGCGAGGTGTCACCATCCTTCGCCGCCTTCAATGCCAGATGCACCAACACGCCGAGATAGGCGATCAAGAGCAGCACATAGAGGATGAGATAGACCGCTAGCGACAGCGCGACATGGCTGCCGGCGACCGGCCCGACAGCATCGGCGGTACGCAGCACGCCGGTGACCAGCCAGGGCTGGCGGCCGATCTCGGTGGTGTACCAGCCGGCCAGCGTCGCCAGCCAGCCGGACAGCGCCATCGGCACCATGACAAGCGCCAGCGGCTTGGGCAGGCCGTGGCGGCGCTTGAGGAAGAAGGCCGCCGACCAGGAGACGGCGAGCATCAGGAGGCCGGTGCCGACCATGATGCGAAAGCCCCAGAACACCGGAAATACCGGGGGATGGTTGCCGGCATAATCGTTCAGCCCCGGTACGATGCCGCCGGCGCTGTGCCTGAGGATGAGGCTGGCGCCATCGGGAATGGTGAGCTCGAACCTGTTCTCCTTGGCCGCTTCATCGGGAAGCGCAAACAGCACCAGCGGCACGTTGGGACCGGTGTTCCAGTTGGCTTCCATGGCGGCGATCTTCTGCGGCTGGTGTTCCAGCGTGTTGAGGCCGTGCTGGTCGCCGGCAAAGATCTGGATGGGAATCAGGATAGCGGCGGTGAAGACGCCGGTGCGCAAGGCCTTCCACATCGATTCCGAGCGATCGCCGTAGAGATAGCGCAGCGCCGACAGGCCGGCGATCAGGAACGAGACGGTCAGCCCCGAAGCAAGCAGCATATGGACGAGCCGGTAGGGCATGGACGGATTGAAGACAACGGCCCACCAGTCGGTGGCATGCGCAACACCATCGCGCATCTCGAAACCGGCCGGTGTCTGCATCCACGAATTGAGCGCGATGATCCAGAAGGCGGACAAGGTGGTGCCGCCGGCCACCAGCACCGTCGCCAGTGTATGGACACGGTTCGAGACGCGGCGGAAGCCGAACAGCATGATGCCGAGGAACGCCGCCTCGAGGAAGAAGGCGGTCAGGATTTCGTAGGCCAGCAGCGGGCCGGCAATGTTGCCGACCGTCTCCATATAGCCCGGCCAGTTGGTGCCGAACTGAAAACTCATGGTGACGCCGGAAACTACGCCCATGGCGAAGGACAGCGCGAATACCTTAACCCAGGTGAAATAAGCGCGCATCCAGGCGGAATCGTTTGTCGCGTTGTAGCGGAGCTTGAAGAACAGCAGCACCCAGCCGAGCGCGATGGTGATCGCCGGGAACAGGATGTGGAACGAGATGTTCGCGCCGAACTGTATGCGCGACAGGATGAGCGGGTCCATGGCGGCTCCGGCTGCTGCTTGTTTGTTGAAGGATAGGCTTGATGCACCGGACGGTCAAAGCGGCGTCCCGCCGCGAGGCGGAACGCCGCAGTGCGGTTAATCTGCTGTTGCGTGGAATTTGGCTGGACGACCGGGCAGGTGTTGCCTATTCCGGCGAACCTCGATGTCCAGAACTGTCAGAAGCGCCATTGACATCCGGATTTGCGAACCGACATTCAGCGGATTAAACCAACAACTCTGTTTCAAGCAGTCGTTTTCAGCCATGCAGCCTATCATCTCGATTTCCGGGGTCTCCAAGACCTACGCCACCGGCTTCAAGGCGCTGAAGGAGATCAATCTCGACATCGTGCGCGGCGAGATCTTTGCGCTGCTCGGGCCGAATGGCGCCGGCAAGACAACGCTGATCTCGATCGTCTGCGGCATCGTCAACCGCTCGTCGGGTTCCGTCACCGTCGACGGCCATGACATCAACCGCGACTACCGCGCCGCGCGCAGTCTGATCGGGCTGGTGCCGCAGGAACTGACCATCGACGCCTTCGAGAGCGTGTGGGCGACGGTTAACTACAGCCGCGGCCTGTTCGGCAAGCCGGCCGACAGGGCGTTCGTCGAAAAGGTGCTGCGCGACCTGTCGCTCTGGGACAAGAAGGACGCCAAGGCGATCACGCTGTCCGGCGGCATGAAGCGCCGGCTGATGATTGCCAAGGCGCTGTCGCACGAGCCGCGCATCCTGTTCCTCGACGAACCGACGGCAGGCGTCGATGTCGAGCTGCGCCAGGACATGTGGGCGATGGTGCGCCGGCTGCGCGAAGACGGCGTCACCATCATCCTGACCACGCATTACATCGAAGAAGCCGAGGCGATGGCCGACCGCGTCGGCGTCATCAACCGCGGCGAGATCGTACTGGTGGAGGACAAGGCCGAGCTGATGCGCAAGCTTGGCCGCAAACGGCTTGTGCTGGAACTGCGCAGTCCCCTGGCCACCGTTCCCGATGCTTTTTCGCACTACGCGCTGGAGCTTTCGCCGGATGGCGGACAGCTGACCTATACTTATGACAACCAGAGCGAACGGCCGGGCGTCGCCTCGCTGATCCGCGAGCTCGAGGCGGCCGGCATCCAGTTCCGCGACATCGATACCGAAAACAGCTCGCTCGAGGAGATCTTCGTCAATCTGGTGAGGAAACCGGCATGAACCCGCGCGCGGCCATGAATCTTCATGCGGTATGGGCGATCTATCGGGTGGAGATGGCGCGCGCCCTTCGCACTGTGCTGCAGAGCATCGTTTCGCCGGTCATTTCGACGTCGCTCTATTTCGTCGTCTTCGGTTCGGCCATCGGTTCGCGCATCACCGAGATCGACGGCATCAGCTACGGCGCCTTCATCGTACCGGGGCTGATCATGCTGTCGCTGCTGACGCAATCGATCTCCAACGCCTCTTTCGCCATCTATTTTCCGAAATTCGTCGGCTCGATCTACGAATTGCTGTCCGCGCCGGTGTCCTATCTGGAGATCGTCATCGCCTATGTCGGGGGCGCGGCGACAAAGTCGATCGTGCTTGGCCTGATCATCCTGGCGACGGCCTCGCTGTTCGTGCCGCTGACGATCGAGCATCCGTTCTGGATGCTCGCCTTCCTGGTGCTGACGGCGGTGACCTTCAGCCTGTTCGGCTTTATCATCGGCATCTGGGCGAAGAGCTTCGAGCAGCTGCAGCTGGTGCCGCTGCTGATCATCACGCCGCTGACCTTCCTCGGCGGCAGCTTCTATTCGATCAACATGCTGCCCGGCATCTGGCGCACGGTGACGCTGTTCAACCCGGTGGTCTACCTGGTCAGTGGGTTCCGCTGGAGCTTCTACGGCAAGTCCGACGTTTCGGTCGGCGTCAGCCTCGGCATGACGGTGGTCTTCCTGCTCATCTGCATAGCGATCGTCGCCTGGATCTTCAGGACCGGCTACCGGCTGCGCAACTGATCGAACGGGCCTCGTCCAGGCGAAGCAGCCTTATCGATCGACCTTTCCTTGCCGAAGGCGATAGGCCTGCGCCCGATGCCTGGAACCCGCGCTTGAACGCCTCGATCTTGCTTTTCATGCATTGTTATATATCATGTTATCGATGTTCACGGGGATGAAAATTGACCTATGGAAGACGTCATACGATCGCTTGGCTTCCTGTGCCTGGGCAGCAGGCTGAAGCGTATAGGCGAGCAACTGCAAGCGGAGGCGCAGCGCCTGCTCGACAGGCTGGATGTCCCGGTTCAGGCGAGCCAATACCCGCTGCTGGCCGCGCTCGACAGGCTGGGTCCGCTGTCGGTCGGGGAACTGGCGCAATCCCTTGGCATCGCGCAGCCAGGCGTAACGCGAAGCGTCTCGCTTCTGGCCGAATTGGGACTGCTCGAAGTCAGTCCGTCGACCGATGACCAGCGGCGCAGGATCGTCTCGCTTACTCGGGACGGGCGGCGGCTGGTCGATGTCGCAAAGCGCGACGTCTGGCCTTGCATCGAGAACGTGGTCGCGGATTTGTGCGCGGGTTTTTCGGGGCCGCTTCTTGAGCAGCTGGCTGCCATTGAGGACGGCCTCGCCGCTACCCCTCTCGACCGTCGTGTAAATAAGCCTGAGGGTGCCGCGCAATGAGACATCTGCTCGACCGCCCTATCTGGAGCGCGCTTCAGACGCGACATCGGGCCTTCGCGGAGGGTGACAACCTCGCCATGCGATATCGGCCGTCGATCGTCCCTTTCGCCGCCACTGGCGCGGACGACCCGGAAAGCCTGCTGGCGCTCGAAAAGCTTGTCTCCCCGGGCGAGAGTGTGATCCTGCTTCAAGCGGACGCGATTGCTCTGCCCACGGGGCTTTCCGCGACTTCGACCGCAGCCGGGGTTCAGATGATCGCCGAGCAGTCATTGCAGATCGTCTCCGACCCGCGCGTGCATCGTCTGACCCGAGACGATGCTGCTGAGATGCTCGCCCTGACATTGCTCACCAAGCCTGGCCCATTCACGCTCGAAGCCTTGAGCCTGGGCGATTTTTGGGGTGTGAAGATCGAGGGCAGGCTTGCGGCAATGGCCGGCGAGCGCATGAAGCAACCTGGCTATACTGAACTCAGCGGGGTGTGCTCACATCCGGAATTTCGCGGCGGTGGCCTAGGAAAGCTGCTGTCCCTATTCGTGGCAAACCGGATAGTGGCGCGCGGCGAAGTTCCCTATCTCCACGCCTATGCCAGCAACGCCGCGGCCATAGCGTTATACGAGTCCATCGGCTTCAGGTTGCGAAGCACAATGAATGTGGCCGTGGTTCAGCGCACCGAATGATTAGTCGGCGCATGATGCGCAGCATGGATGCATCCGGTATCGGAAGGAAGGATTTCGTACCGCCGAAATCCTTCCTTGAGACTGCAAGACCTTGCTGCGTGTCAGACCGCGATCTTGCCGCCGCCTTGCCTGGTGATGGCAACGACCGCCGGGCGCACCGGCATGTCCGGTTTGAAGTCGGGCCAGCGCGTCGACAAATCCTCATAGTAGGACGGACGGCCGAAAGCCTCCCAGTCCTCGCCGCCGTCGCCCGGATGCTGGACGGCAACGAAGGCGGTCTGGTCGTCCGGCGCAAACAGGGGACCGCACATTTCGGCGCCGATCGGCACGCGGAAGAACAGCTTTGATGTCGCCCGTGCCGTCCCCTCCGTATCGACAGCCCACAGACCATCGGTGCGGCCGGTGGCTTTCGGGCCTTGGCCGTCGGTGGCGACCCAGAGGCGGCCAGCCGAATCTACCGTGCAATTGTCCGGCATGCCGAACCAGCCATTGGCGGTGGTTGCGGTCGAGAAGGTGGCGCCGACGTCGGCCACAGCGGGATCGCCGCATTTCAGCAGGATTTCCCACCTGCCCTTTGTCGCGGTGAAATCACCGCCGTCCTCGACGATCTCGATGATGTGGCCAAAGGCATTTTCGGCACGCGGGTTGGCAGCGTCGACCTGGTCGGCCTTGCGCTTCGAATTGTTGGTCAGCATGACATAGACCTTGCCGTTGGCGGCATTGGGCTGGATGTCTTCCGGGCGGTCCATCTTGGTGGCGCCGAGCAGGTCGGCGGCGCGGCGCGTCTCGATCAGCACGTCGGCCTGGCTGGCAAAGCCGTTCTCCGCCGTCAGCGGCCCTTGGCCGAAGACGATCGGCAGCCATTCGACCGAACCGTCCTCGGCGAACTTGGCTACATGCAAGGTGCCGTCGTCGAGCAAATCCATGTTGGCGGCGCGGTTGTCCGGATCGAACTTGCCTGTGGTGACGAACTTATAGACATAGTCGAAGCGCTCGTCGTCGCCGAGATAGAAGACGACACGGCCATCCTTGGCGACGATCGATTCGGCGCCCTCATGCTTGAAGCGCCCCATCGCGGTGCGCTTCCTCGGCGCCGAAGTCGGATCCTGGACGTCGACCTCGACGATCCAGCCGAAGCGGTTCGGCTCGTTCGGCTCCTTGCCGATGTCGAAACGGTCGTAATGCGCTGCCCATTCATAGGCACCTTCGGGAATGCCGAGGCGCTTGTAATTGGCGGCTTCCTTATGCCCCTGCGGCAGCTCGCCCGAGAAATAGCCGTGGATGTTCTCCTCGGCCATGACATAGGTGCCCCACGGCGTGACGCCGCCGGCGCAATTGTTGATGGTGCCGATGACCTTCGTGCCGGTCGGATCGGCGCTGGTCTTGACGCGGTCGTGGCCGGCGACCGGGCCGGAGAGCGCGATCTCGGTGTTGGAGGTGATGCGGCGGTTGAGCTTGCCGTCGCGAACGACCTGCCATTTGCCTGATACCTTGCGTATCTCGACGATAGTGCCGCCATGCGCGGCCATCTCGACATCGACTTGCTCCCTGCTGAGGGGCGCCTGCTTGGCTTTGCCATCGACGATGGTGACGAGACCCGGAAACATCAGGTGCGGATTGGTGTATTCGTGATTGACGACCAGCAGGCCGTGCTCGGCCGAGCCGTCGATCGGGATATAACCGACATAGTCGTTGTTGTAGCCGAATTGTCTGGCCTGGGCTTCCGCCGACTGTTTTGTCGGATCGAATCCCGGCGAATCGGCGAACAGCGGATCGCCCCAGCGCAGCAGCACGTCGGCGTCATAGCCAGGTGCGACGTGATGCTTGTCGTCGATGCCGGCCTCGAGCTCGTCGAAAGCGAAGGCGGAGCCTTCGGCGGCGCGGGCGTTGTCGGCGGTGATCAGCGCCAGCGGGCTGACGGTAGCGGCTATGGCCGAGACGGCAAGCGAACCCTTGAGGAAGCCGCGGCGCGAGAACCGCGCGGCGATGATCTCACCCATGGTGCGGTTGTCGGTGGGATTGGCTCCTGGCCCATCGTTTTCCTCGAGCAGGCTGGTGCGGAAATGGGCGTCAGGGGTGCGATGTTCGGTCATAGGGCCTGCCTCTGGCTGGATGGATTGCTGGAGCGTGTTGCCTTGCCAATCCGGTATTACCGGCAGGTCACAGTTTGATGACATGCCGGCTAAATTGCCACCTGCGATTTCGTCTCCAACATCGGCCCTGCTTGACCGCGACCGGCGCTTCGGAAACAAGAGCTGCGGCAGGCGGTAGGGACCGCATCGGGAGGAACAAAAGTGAGTTTCTGGGGACTTGGGCAGCTCTGCGTCTCGACGGTGATCTTCCTGCTGGCGGCGATGGCCGCAAAACAGTGGGGGCTGGCGCCGAGCCTCGGCAAGATCGTGCTGACGTTGGCGCTCTACTCGCTGGGCAATCTGATCATGCTGAGGCTGATCCGTGAATTCGGCATGTCGGTGTCGTTCAGCCTGTCGGCGGTGATCCAGCTGGTGTCGGTGAATGTGGTGGCGCTGGTCTTCTTCGGCGAGCGCGTCAATGCCTTGCAGGCAACCGGCATCGTGCTTGCCATCGCAGCTGTGGCGCTGATCACGCTCGGGCCCTATCTGCAAAGGCTGTAACTGCGATCGGGCCGATGAAGAAGATTGCAAGCAGACTGCCCAACTGGCTGGAGTTCCCGGTTCTGCTGGCCGGGCTGGTCATTGCCTGCGGGCTGTGGGGATTCGAGGAGCTGATGGAGCTGGCGCGGGCGACCACGCCGCATGCCTTCGACACCGAAATCCTGCTTGCCTTCCGCAAGGCCGGGCAGCCCGACAATCCGATCGGACCAGCGTGGCTGGAAGGGGCGATGCGCGACATCACCAGCCTCGGCAGCGCCAGCGTGCTGGGGCTGATCACGGCAGCAATGATCGTCTATCTGCTCCTTATCCGCAGGCCAGGCGCGGCGCTTCTCATGTTCGTCGCGGTAGCGGGCGGCCAGCTCCTGTCAATCGTGCTGAAATTCGACATCGACCGGCCGCGCCCCGATCTGGTCTCGCATCTCGCCGATGTGGCATCGCTTTCGTTTCCGAGCGGCCACGCCATGCTGTCGGCGGTGACATATTTGACGCTGGGCAGCATGGCGGCGCGGTTTTTGCCCGGGCGCACAACGAAGATCTATGTACTCGGGCTGGCGGTGCTGACGACAGTGGTGGTCGGCATCAGCCGCATCTATCTCGGCGTCCACTGGCCGTCCGACGTATTGGCCGGCTGGTGCGCCGGCTTTGCCTGGGCGATGCTGTGCTGGCTTGCGGCACGGTTCCTGCAGCGATGGCTTGGGCGGGCCGACGGCACCTGACTCAAATCAGCCTGTTGATCAGGCCATGACCGCAGCCTGCCAGCAGGAAAACCATCGACAGCAAGGCTGTCGAGGTCGCCAACGCTTTGAATATCTTCACCCGCTCATCCTTTTGAAGTCGTTCCTGTGAAATCGGGATCGCAGCGGATGTCCCGCCAAACGATGCCGAGGTTTGTAGCATGACACCGCATCGGCTGGCAAAGAGTGCTGCATGTTTGGAGGCAGATCATCAATCCTTGGTGCAGGAAGACGTCGCCGCCCGCGCCAGCGCAGGAACTTCATCCTCGACTGTTCGGCGGTGCCGTTCTTCGATTCGACGGCAGCCAATGTCATCGAGGGCGCGGCCCACAAGGCGAGCCGCGCCGGCGTTCGCTTCATTATATCAGGCGCTTCACCGCAGGATACGCCGCATGCTGATCACCCACGGCGTCAAGCGGCCGCTGGTGACTTACGCGCCTCGATCACGGATGCGCGGGCGCAGCTGAGGAGAGCCGCGCCCGCCGCTTGAGCTGGCAACGCCGGCTTAGTCGAGGCCCAACGCTGAGACCTCGCCCTCGTTCATCAGCGGCACGAAGATTGTCGACCTGCCGTCGGTGCCGATGTCGGCGCTGCCCGGCTTGAACGTCGCAACCGCTTGCGGCGTACCGCCGGTTTTGTAGCGGTAGAGCGTGCCGGTCATATAGGCAGTGGCGTAGATGCTGCCGCCGATGGCAACGACGCCATCGAGGTTGGCAAACTTTTCCGCGCCGGGCAGTGGCGAAACGGCCTTGGTAGCAAGATCGACCGAGAGCAGGCCGCCCGGCTCCGCGGTGCTGAAGTCGGGCTTGATGCCCTTGCCCCAGGAAGCGACGATCAGCCGGCCGCCATCGGCGAAGATGCCATTCGGCGAAGCAAGCGCCGCATCCCTGACGAACAGTTCGGGCCGGTCGCCGTCGATGCGATAGATCGTATCGGCAAGCATATCCGTGACGTAGATCTTGCCGGACGCGTCGGCGGTCATGTCGTTGAGAAAGACCGCGTTCGGCACGTCGATCGTCGATGTTAGCTTGCCGCTTGCGAGATCGACAACGCGCACATGGGTGAGGTCGGCGACGTAGAGTTTGCCGCCGACAATCGCCATGCCCTTGGGCGCGTCCATGCCGTCGGTCCAGTGTTGCGTGACGAGCTTGCCGTCCATCGACAGGATCGACAGATAGCCGTTGCCGTCGGCTTCGCCGGGATTGCCGACGATGTTCGAGACGATAACGCGCTGGCCGGCGGCGTCGAACAGCGCCGATTCAGGCTGATCGAGGCCGCCGGTGCGCCAGAGTTCAGCGGCTTGAACTGCCGGCGCGGCCGCGATGCCGACCAGGGCGAGAAGTATCGAGGTGAAGAGGCTCTTCATGGCTGGTCTCCTGTAATGGACTGGCGGAGAGCTAGGCCTTTCGATACTTTTCGGGAAGAGCTATCAGGACTAGTACCGAAGGCTGATACCAAATCGTGCAAAAGAGGTGCATCCCATGAACGGCCTGATCTTCGAAGCGCTGAAGCGGACGCTTAAGGCAAAGGGCATCACCTATCGCGTCCTTGCCGAGCGGATGGGTGTTTCCGAGCCGACGGTGAAGCGCATCTTCCACGAGCGCAACTGCAAGCTCGACCGGCTGATGGAGATCTGCACTGCCGCCGGCGTAGAGTTGGAGAACGTGCTCGGCTCTATGAACAGAGGACCAGGACCCGCCAACCAGATCGCGCCGGAGATCGAGCGCAAGCTCGCCGGGCGGCCGGCACTACTGTTCGTCTTTGTCATGCTTTCCGAGAAATTCACGCCCGAAGGCATCATGCGCTCACAAGGGCTGAGCGAGGCTTCGATGTTCCTCTATCTGCGCGAGCTCGAGGAACTCGGCCTGGTCGCGCTCGGTCGCGGCCTGTCGGCAAGGCTGCTGATCGAGGCGCCGATCCAGTGGAATTTCGAGGGGCCATTGCGGCCGCTGTTCGAGACGACCAACAAGAATTTCATCGGCTGGGCCATCACCCATCTCGAGCGCGAGTCGACGTTCGTCAGCTTCTCCAGGCGGATGCGGCCGGAAACGGCGGAAATGGTCAGGCGCGAGGCGGAGGAATTGGCGGAGCGCGCCAAATTGCTTGCTCATCACGACCAGCACACGACGCCTGAAGACCGACTGGTCGGCTACAAATGGACGTTTGCGTTCGGCGCAACGCCGTTCCCGGTGATCATGCCGATCGGGCCGCATCCGCGCGACGCAGGCGCACGGACGGACGATCGAGTTGCGGCTGCCGCAAACGGACGACGTCTGCCGGCCTAGGTCAAAATGCAGAACAACCGAGTCCGGGCTGTTGGCGGCAGCCAGTCTGACTGAGCTTCTTACCCCTGAGTATCGGCCGCAAACCGGTTCTCAGAAGGTCCCCTGCTCAAACACAAGATCGAGCGGCTATTCGGCGGTCTTGTTCGCCACCTTGTCATCCCAGACCATCTGCCGGTAGTCGAAGCCGTATTCCAGCGTCGGCTTGACAATACGGAAATAGGGCGACAGGTCGAAATCACGCGGCGTGTAGAGCGAGTGATGGCGGATGTGCAGGATTTCCCTGCGCGAAAAGCTCGACTGGGCCGAGGCACGGCCAGGCGCCCGGGTAATCTCCGGCAGGATCGGGTAGCGGATCAGGCCATACGCCTCGGCGATCAGCGACGAGCAGATGGCGCGCGTCGGGTCGCCGGAACCGAAAGCCAGCATGCGGCGGCGCCAGCGCACCGGCACCGGCGGCGTCGGCAAGAAGTAGCGCAGCATGTCGAATATGTTCCTGAGATCGTATCTGAGACCGAGCCTGCCGATCATGAACGCGACGACCGCTTCGCGATCGTCCGGAGCCAGGCCACTCGCCCGGCAGATGCGGGTGTTGTAGCTGCGATAGCGCGACAGCGGCACGGCGATGCAGCCATCGCCGAGCGTGACCTCGATCAGGCGCCGCCGCTCCGATCCGTCCTCCGGCTCCGGCAATGCATCGCCGATATAGAAGGCGGCATGCGACCAGGTCGACTGGGTGAGGTATTTGATCGCCGCCGAGATCTTCTGGTTGCCTTCGATGAGCAGGATGTCGCCGGGCTCGAGCGTGCGGCGCAACGTTTCGGCGTCCGACGGCGTGTAAGGCTCGTAGCCGGACGATTCCTCCTGCAGCCGGCCGGCAAGCCAGCGGCCAAGTCGGTCCAGAAGCGTGTCGCCGGGCTCGGTCATGCCAGACGGCGATTACCACAGGGCGGCAAGTTAGACCATGATCAGCCCACGCCAGGCGTGCCGGCGTCTTCGTGCGCAACTGTGAGATCTTCGCGCGCCTTACGGGCGAACTTCCTCGTCGAGCGCTTCGGGCTGTCGCCGAAAAGCTCGGCCGCCTCGGCGAGGCAGGTCTTTTTCAGGCTCTTTTCCGAACGCTTCAGCAGCTTGGCAAGCAACCGCGTCTCTTCAGCAGGACCGAGTGGCTGGTCCTCGGCATCGAGAAGCGCGCGCATGACGAACACATCGTGCAGCTCGCCGAGCCGCTCGCCCAATTCGTCGACGGCCTTGCGCCGCGTTTTGATCGGCGTCGGCCACAGCCGGCCGAGCAGCGACAGGTGCATGCCATGCGTCTTGGCCGCCTTGCGCAGGTCGTGAAAGTCATCGGCTTCGCCGCGCGAAGCCGCCCTGTCCAGCGCTTTCCTGGCGCGGCGCAAAGTGGTGCGCGCGCCTTCGGCGAGCACGTCGGCAGCCTGCTCCGGCTGGTCGGGCAGAGCGAGCTTGTCGATCCGGGCGACACCTTCCTCGCAAGCGGAAATCGCCGCGCCTATCGCAGCATCGAGGCCTGCTCCGCCATGCAGTTCATGCTGGCGCGCGACGAGCCTGTCACGCACGGCACCGAGGCCATCGGCGGCACTTTGCTCGGGAAAGCTTGCCGCCAGCCGGTCGATTGTTTCGACCAGCGCGGTCGCCTCGCGCGGGCCGGCAAGCAGGGCCGCCACCTGGCGGTAGCACCGATTCTCCGTCACGCAGAATGTTTCGTCTCCGGAACGGACAAGGCGCAGCAAGGCGCGGACGTTCTTCAGCCGTTTGCGGCATTTGTGCAGCCCCGGTTCGGGCCTGTCACGCGCCGCGTTCAGATGGTCGATCACCTTGCCGATCTCCTCGGCGAGGATGCGCCTGACCTCTCCGGTCAGCGACATGCGCGGATCGATACGAAAGCTCATGCGACGATCTCCGGAATCCCCCCAAGGGCGAGCGACGCGTTGTAAAATCTCGGCTCGCCGGTGACTTCACGGCCGAGCCAATGTGGCAGCATTTCGTCCTGTATATCATCCGGCGTCTCGAGCTCGGCGATCACCAACCCCGCAAGCGTCCCGCCGAAGACATCGACTTCGTAGCGATAGCCGCGATGTTTAACATGGTGGCGTGTCTTCTCGATGACATGTCCGATGGCAAAGGCCTGCATCTCCTGCGCCTCCGCCAAAGGTACCGGATATTCGAATTCATCGCGCTCGCGTGCCTGGCTGCCGAACTTGAGCGTCAGCTTGGCGGCCGCATCGTTGCTGATGCGAACACGAACCGTACGGCTGGGTTCGGCGACAAGATAGAATTGACGGATATGAATGTCCGCCTCGACCATTGCCCGCCATTCCTCACCTGAGACCAGGAATTTACGCTCGATTTCCTTGCCCATGGCCAGGCACTAAAGCGCGCACGGCCAGAGTTGGCAAGCCGCTTGACCGCACTTGACTTTAATCATTCGATTGATTAAATTGTTGGCCATGATCAAATCGCCCAGCGCCAGCGGCCTTCCTCATGAGGCGCCCAAGACCGCCGCCGATATGACGCGGGCGGCACTTGTCCGCGCGGCGTTGAAACTGTTCGGACGGCAAGGTTTCGACGGCACCTCGACGCGCCAGATCGCGGCGGAGGCCAAGGCCAATATCGGCTCGATCGCCTATCATTTCGGCGGCAAGGAAGGGCTCCGCAACGCGGCGGCCGACTACATCGTCGACACCATCCAGACCGTTGCCGGCCAGGCGATCGGCAATCTGCAGGCGCCGGTCGCGGCATTGGCGGACACCGAGGCCGCGCGGGCACATTTAGCCGTCGCACTGGAGCGGATGGTCGCCTTCATCGCGGCAAGGCCGGAAGCCGGCGAGATTGTACAGTTCGTCCTGCGCGAGCTGTCGCATCCTACCGCGGCGCTCGACCGTATCTATGACGGCGTGTTCGAACCGGCGCATAACCGGCTCTGCCTGATCTGGGAACAGGCGACGGGCGAGCCGGCCGAGAGCGAGCGCACAAAACTCACCGTGTTCACGCTGATTGGCCAGGTCGTCTATTTCCGCATCGGCCGCCAGGCGGTTATGCGCCGCATGGGCTGGCGCGAGATCGGCAATGACGAGGCCGGAAAGATCGCGGCGGTGGTGACGGATAATCTCAGCGCGATTTTGGCTCGGCGCGATTTGGCTGCCCGAAAGGATCGTGGATCATGAGCCTGCTCTGTTCTTTGCCGCTTGCCGCCCAGCTTTTCAGCGCCTGCGCGCCGGGAGCACCGCTCGCCGTCGGCTACGTCGAGGGCGACTACGTCCTGCTCGCGCCGATCGAGGTGGCGCAGGTCGAGACGATTGCGGTCAAGCGCGGCGACCGCGTCGCGCCCGGCACGCCGGTGGTGACGCTGGAAAACGCCGACGCCAAGATCGCCATCGCACAAGCCGAGGCGGCCCTTGCGCAGGCCCAGGCGCAACTTGCCGACCTGCAGGTCGGCAAGCGGCCTGAAGAGATTGCGGTGCTCAAGGCGCAGCTCGACATGGCCAAGGCGCAAGCCGCCGACGCCAAACGCCGTTACATCCGCGCCAGCGATCTGTTCAAACGCGGCACCGGCACACAGGCCGACTACGACACGGCTTCCGCGACGCTGGAGACGGCCAACGCGCAGGTCGGCCAGGCGGAGGCCAATCTCGCCGTCGGCGGCCTGCCGGCACGGCCGGAGACGATCAAGGCCGCCGACAATCAGGTCAGGCAGGCGCAGTCGGCGCTGGAGCAAGCGCAATGGCGGCTGTCGAAGCGCGTGCTGACGGCGCCCTCGCCCGGCCGCGTCAACGATGTCATCCGCTATCCCGGCGACACGGCCGGGCCGACCGCGCCGGTCATCTCGATACTGCCGGATGGCGCGGTGAAGCTCAGCGTCTATGTGCCGGAAAGCGCGTTCTCCTCGGTCGATGTCGGCACGCTGCTCAACGTCCATTGCGACGGTTGCGGATCGGGCGTGAAGGCTCGCGTCAGCTACGTGTCGCCGGATCCGGAATTCACGCCGCCGGTGATCTACTCGCTCGAGACCCGGCAAAAGCTGGTCTATCTGGTCGAAGCGCGGCCGGAGAGCGACGCCAGCGCATTGCAGCCCGGGCAGATCGTCGACGTCGATCTGGCGGACATCGGAAAATGAACGTCATCGACGTGCACGGCCTGGTCAAGCGCTTCGGCGACAAGACCGTCGTCGACCATGTGACTATGGCTGTGGCCAAGGGCGAGATCGTCGGCTTCCTCGGGCCGAACGGCTCGGGCAAGACGACGACCATCCGCATCATGTGCGGCTTGCTGACGCCGGATGAGGGCAAAGGCACGGTTCTGGGCTTCGACATCCGCACCGACAGCCTGCGGATCAAACGCGAAGTCGGCTACATGACGCAGAGATTCTCGTTCTACGAAGATCTGACGATCGGCGAGAATCTCGAATTCGTGGCACGGCTGTACCGGCTGAAGCCGCTCGACGAGCACGTGGCTAAGACGCTTGAGGAGCTCGGCCTGACATCGCGCAGGGACCAGTTGGCCGGTACCCTGTCCGGCGGCTGGAAGCAGCGGCTGGCGCTGGCCGCCTGCATCATGCACAAGCCGAAACTGCTGCTGCTCGATGAACCGACGGCGGGCGTCGACCCGAAAGCGCGACGCGAATTCTGGGACGAGATCCACCGGCTGGCGAGCGGCGGCCTGACCGTGCTGGTCTCCACCCATTACATGGATGAGGCCGAGCGCTGCCATCGCATCAGCTACATCTCCTACGGCAAGATGCTGGCCACCGGCACGGTCGAGGACGTGGTGAGGAATGCCGGGTTGACCACCTTCGTCCTGCAAGGGCCGCGGCTCGATCAGGTCGCTGCCGCACTTCATGGCCGCCCCGGCGTCGACCAGGTGGCGCCGTTCGGCGCGACGCTGCATGTCGTCGGCTCCGACAGGACGGCACTTCAGGCAGCGCTCGCCGATGTCAAGAAAGAGCACGAGGGCGTTACGGTGACGCCCGGCGAGACCAGCCTGGAGGATGTGTTCATCCAGTTCATGTCCGGTTCGAAGGACAACATGGGATGAAAAATGGGATAAACAGCATCTTTTCGTTCGCCAGGCTAGGCGCGCTGCTGATCAAGGAGTTCATCCAGATGCGGCGCGACCGCATCACCTTCGCCATGATGCTCGGCGTGCCGTTGATGCAGCTGGTGCTGTTCGGCTATGCCATCAACAACGATCCGAAGAGCCTGCCGGCAGCGCTGGTGGCGATGAGCAGCGATCCTTACACACGAGCCATGGTTTCGGCGCTGCAGACCACCGGCTACTACCGCTTCGACCATGTCGCGCAAAGTGCCGCTGAGGCGGAATTCCTGATGGCGCGCGGCGACGTCGCCTTCGTCGTCACCATTCCCGCCGATTTTGCCCGGCGGGTCGAGCGCGGCGACAGCCCGCAGATTCTGATCGAGGCGGATGCGACCGACCCGGCCGTCGCCAGCGGCGCCATCTCGACGCTCGGCACCGTCGCCAACCAGGCGCTGCTCAGGGCACGCGGCATGCAGGAAACGGCGGCCGAGGCTGCCCGGGGCCAGCTCCAGGTGGTGGTGCACCGGCGCTACAATCCGGAAGCCGTCTCGCAATACAACATCGTGCCCGGCCTGCTCGGCGTCATCCTGCAGATGACGATGGTGATGATGACCTCGATCGCGCTGACACGCGAGACCGAGCGCGGCACGATGGAGAACCTTCTGGCGATGCCGTCAAGCCCGCTCGAGATCATGCTGGGCAAGGTGCTGCCCTATCTGGCGGTAGGCGCCGTGCAGGTGCTGGTGGTGCTGGCAGCCTCGAAGCTTCTGTTTGCCATACCCTTCACCGGATCTATGTCGCTGCTGTTGACGGCGGTCCTGATCTTCGTCTTGGCGCTGGTGCTGCTCGGCTACACGATCTCGACGATCGCCCGCACGCAGATGCAGGCCCTGCAGCTCACCTTCTTCTTCTTCCTGCCGTCGATCATGCTGTCCGGCTTCATGTTCCCCTATCGCGGCATGCCGGACTGGGCGCAGGTTTTCGGCGAAGTGCTGCCGCTGACGCATTTCCTGCGCATTATCCGCGCGGTGATGCTGAAGGGCGCCGAACTGCCGGCGGTGGCAACGGAGATCGGCTGGCTGGTGGTGTTCGTGGCGCTGTTCGCCGGCATTGCGCTGGTGCGGTTCCGCCGGACGCTGGATTAGGGTCGAACTCGATCCGCTTGTGCAAAAGATCGAGATTCACACGGACTTGGCCTGGCCCGGGACCGGTGTCAATTCAGGCGCATTGAGCCCTTCGAAGGGATCGCGCCAGGCGTCGATTTCTTCGAGTTGAAGATACCAGCGACTGACAGAGGGATAGTCATCGAGCGGCAATCGGGCGACATCGTTGAAGGGCAGAAACGTCGCCATTCGAAAGTCGGCGTAGGAAACCGAATTGCCGACCAGCCAGTCGCGCTCAGAAAGCTCGGCATCAAGTATTGCAGCGGCGGTACTGAAGTCCCTCAGGCCCTCCTCAACCCGCGCCTGATCTATCGGGCCGAGCCCATAGCGCTGTTTGGTCCCGCGTTCGAAATGCACGACATCGCAGGCTCTTGCGAAGTTCTCTTTCCCCCAACTCAGCCATCGGATCATCTCGGGCTCGTCGTCGCCGGCGCGCCAGAAATCCGAATGCATATCGCGCGAAAGCCGACAGGCTATGGCGTCGGCCTCCCAGAGGCTTTTTCCCGAACCTATAAGGATGGGCAATGAAAGATTTGGATTGAGCGGCCGAAATCGCTCGGCCTGGCCCGGAGCGAAGGGAGAGGCGAATTCAAACTCGACCTTGGCGTTGAGATACCATGCCACCGCGACCGCGAGGCGAGGATTGGGATTGCGGCTGAAGAACAGTTTCATTGATCTCAGTCTTTGAAGCGTACCGGTTCGACCGGGTACAACGGACGCTTGAGCACCTCGAATCGGCACATGAGCTGGAACTGGTTGCTATCCTAGCCGGCAGCAATGATCTCGGCATAGGTGCTGAGATCGACATTGCCGCCGGAGAGCACCACGGCAATGGATTTCCCGGCAAGGTCGATCTCGCCTGACGACAGCGCGGCCAAGCCGACGCAACCGCCAGGTTCGACGACCAGCTTCAAGCAAGCCATCGCATCGCGCATCGCCTGTGCCACCGCCTTGTCGGAAACGGCGATGGCGCCCGCGAGATTCTTGCGGTTGATCTCGAAAGTGATCGCACCCGGCTCGGCGACGAGAAGGGCATCGCAGATCGAGGTGGGGCCGGGCGCGTTCGACACCCTGGCGCCTTTGATCAGCGAACGGCGTGTGTCGTCGAAATGCTCGGGTTCCACGGCCCAGACGGCGGTGCCCGGCGAGGCGTCCTTGACCGCGATCGAAATGCCGCTGCTCAACCCGCCGCCGCCGCAGGGAACCACTACCGCATCGAGGCTGACGCCAAGCGCTCTTGCTTGGCGCATCAATTCGAGGCCGATCGTGCCCTGGCCGGCGATGATAGCCGGATCGTCGTAGGGCGGCACCAGGACCATGCCGTTTTCCACGTAAGAACGGACGACGGCAGTGCGATCGTCGCGGACCCGGTCGAAGGTGATCACTTCGGCGCCCATCTTCCTGACATTGCCGACCTTCATCGCCGGCGCGTCGGTAGGCATGGCGATTACGGCCTTGACGCCGAACATCGCCGCCGCGGCGGCGACGCCTTGCGCGTGATTACCCGACGAGAAGGCGACGACGCCGCGGGCGCGTTCTTCCGCCGAGAGCGAGGAGAGCTTGTTGTATGCACCGCGGAACTTGAACGAGCCGGTGCGCTGCAACGTCTCGGGCTTGAACAGGATCCTGGCGCCGAAGCGCTTGTTCAACTCCGGCGATTCGATCAGCGGCGTTTCGACGATCAGTCCGGACAATCGCGCTGCTGCGCTGTGAATATCGGCGATGCCGGGAGGGGTGGTCATGGCTAGGGTCCTGCAAGAGATGAGACCGCCTATGCTGCATGGAAAGGGAGGCGGCGCACCAATGAAAAAATGTGACCGTTACAATTCGTCCTTGGAGGCAGGAGAGTGGGGCGTGACTGTCCCCACCGCCTCCTCGGCCCTCTGCCATGCATTCGTCGCTTCAGTCGACAAATCGTTGTCGATTGACCGGCATAGCCTGCCGCTCCTCACCCCAACAGCGTCTTTTGCCGTTTGGGGCCGCCCATCTTGCGCCAGGTGTTGAAGCGGTGGGTGGCGGCGGCGAAGGAGATCTTCATCTGTTGGGCGACCGAATAGCGCGACTTGCCCTCGTCGAACAGCCGATAGCAGCACTCGACGCCCTCCTCGGTCAACTTGCCGTCGGGAGCCTTGTTGTGCGGATTGGCGGGATCAAATTTTTCGACCTGCTGCTCGACTAGGCCTTTCAGGCGCTGCAGATCCGCCACAATATTAGCGATAAGGTCGAGAACCGGTTTGGGATCAAACAGCTGCTGTTTTTCCGGCATCTGCGGCGTTCCTTTTTCTTGGTTGAGATTCGGTTATATAAGTGAACGTTTGCCGATAGCAACGGCGATGTGTTCGGAATTTTGAAGCCTGTACCTTTTGAGCATGAGTGGAGCGCACACGATTGACCGGCGACGTGCGAGGTCATAGTTTAGAACTATTCTAAACTAGGGTGAATTTCTCATGCTTTCCCGCGTTTTCGGCTTCGGCCGCCGTCCCTTTGAATCGCTCTCGGAACAGGAGATCCTGGCGCTCGCCATCTCCTCCGAGGAGGATGACGGGCGCATCTATCGCGCCTATGCCGACGGGCTGGCGGAGAGCTTTCCGCAATCGGCCAAGGTGTTCGAGGAGATGGCGGAGGAGGAGGACGGCCATCGCGATTCGCTGATCGAGCTTTACCGCAAGCGTTTCGGCGAGCGCATACCGCTGATCCGGCGCGAACATGTGAAGGGCTATTACGAACGCAAGCCGGACTGGCTGGTGAGGCCGCTCGGCATCGATCATGTGCGCAGCCAAGCCGAGGCCATGGAGCGGCAGGCCTACCTGTTCTATATCGAGGCGGCCAAACGCACAGGCGATGCGTCGACGCGAAAGCTGCTCGACGATCTGGCGATCGCAGAACAGGGCCACGAGACACTGGCGCAGCGGCTGGAGCAAAAGCATGTGCCGGGCGCGGTCAAGGACGAAGAAACAGCAGCCGAGCAGCGCCAGTTCATCCTGACCTATGTCCAACCGGGGCTGGCCGGGCTGATGGATGGCTCGGTGTCGACGCTGGCGCCGATCTTTGCCGCCGCCTTTGCCACGCATGATACGTTCCAGACCTTTCTGGTCGGGCTTGCCGCCTCGATCGGCGCTGGCATCTCGATGGGTTTCACCGAGGTGGCTTCCGACGACGGCAAATTATCGGGCCGCGGCTCGCCGGCAAAACGCGGGCTGACCGTCGGCGTCATGACGACGCTGGGCGGGCTCGGCCATGCGCTGCCCTATCTAATCCCGCTTTTTTGGACGGCGACCATTGTCGCCGCCGTGGTGGTTTTCTTCGAGCTGTGGGCGATCGCCTTCGTGCAGAACCGCTACATGCAGACGCCATTCTGGCGCGCCGCCTTCCAGGTGGTGCTGGGTGGCGCGCTGGTGTTTGCGGCAGGGGTGCTGATCGGGAATGCCTAACAGTCCTTAACCATTTACCGCCTGGCTGTCCTGAGGCGCCTCTGCGCGTTCGGTCAGGCCGTAATCGCGCACGACATGGGCGATGCGCAAACGATAGTCCGCAAAGATACCGCCGCGCCCGGCCTTCTGCGCCTGCCGATGTTCCTGCGTGTTGCGCCAGGTCTTCACCGCGTCCTCGTCGCGCCAGAAGGACAGCGACAGGATGCGGTTCGGATCGGCAAGGCTCTGGAAGCGCTCGATCGACAGGAAACCGTCGATGCCGTCGAGCAGTGGGCGTAGGTCGGCGGCGATGCCGAGATAGGCATCGCGCTTGCCCGCCGCCGGCTCGACCTCGAAGATGACGGCGATCATGGCTTCACCAAAGGAGCATGCGGCCCGGAGGCCAGCTTGAGGAAGATGCGGTCCTCCTTCAGAATGAATTTTTCCCGTCGGGCGAACTCGTAGTTCGCCTTGCCGGCGGGATCGGCGGCGAGCCGGGCGCGGTAGGCTTCGTAGGCCGCAAGACTGTCGATGTTGTAGGCGGCATAAGCCGTGGTGGCCGAGCCTTCGTGCGGCGCGAAATAGCCGACCAGATCGGCGCCGCAGCGCGGGATCGCCTGCCCCCAATTGCGTGCATATTCCTCGAATGCCGCCTTGCCGAACGGATCGATCTCGTAGCGGATGAAGCAGGTGATGGTCATTTTCGCCTCCTTGGCGGTGGATGTTTTCTTGCGGTCACAGTTCGAGCCGGATCGAAACGTTCCGAAGATCGATATGCTAGGCAAATCCCTCGCTGATCATGCCTGCCAGAACGATTTCGCGCATTCGCGGCGGACGTCTTCAGGTGTCAGGCCAAGGTCACGCAGCAGATGATCGTCGATCTCGGCGAGGTCGAGACGCTGCAAATGACGGTCGTACCACTGCTTCAGGAGCCGCAGCCGCAAGCGGCGCAAGACAATGAACGGGAACGGCCGGCGAGCAGGCGCGGCGCTGAGAATGGTCCTTGCAGGCATCGTTGTCTCCTTGATTTGCATCGAGACTAATGCTTTATCTGACGAGGATGCTTCGATGAGGAACGAACTATGCGCGAAGGACCTGACATAGCCCGCATTGCCAGCCTGGTGGGCGATCCGGCGCGGGCAAACATGCTGTCCGTATTGATGGGCGGCACGGCACTGACGGCGAGCGAACTGGCACTCGAAGCCGGGGTGTCGCTTCCGACAGCGAGCTCGCATCTGTCGAAGCTGATGGAAGGCGGGCTGCTGACACTGGCGAGCCAGGGGCGGCACCGCTATTACGGCCTCGCCGGCCCGCAGGTGGCGGGAATGATCGAAGCCATCACCGGCGTTGCCGCTGCGGTCGGACCGCAGAGGGTGCGACCCGGCCCTCGCGACGCGGCCATGCGCGTGGCGCGGGTCTGCTACGATCACCTCGCCGGCGAGCGGGCGGTGGCGATGCTGGACCGTCTTGTGGCTCGACAAGTGCTCCTGCGCGACGACAAGGTGATCCAGCTTGGGCCGTCGGCCGCCTCGCATTTCGCCGCGATCGGCATCGACATCCATACCAAAGCGCGGCGACCGGTGTGCCGCGCCTGCCTCGACTGGAGCGTGCGGCGTTCGCACCTCGCCGGCACGCTGGGCGCCGCCATTCTCGACAAGATCCTCGCCGAGAAATGGGCGCGGCGCGAGAAGGACAGCCGTGCCGTGATCTTTTCACCGGTAGGCAAGCAGGCCTTCGAGACGACGTTTCTCGCCTGACGGCTCGCTTCAATGCGCTAGAACGGTTCGTCGTTTCACGGAAACGCCGAACCGCTGTATCTTTTTGTTTTGAAGCATGTCGTTGTCGCAAACCGCTGCACATTTTTGCGCGGCATGCATTAGCCGCGCTTGAGCGGCTTAGCCTGCTTGAAAAAATCCGCCCAGGGATCGGCTTGCCCGAGCCGCTTCAGCGTCGTCTTGTCGCCGATCGGAAAGGCGTTCGGCGGCAATCCGGCCTCGATTTCCGCCCAGGTCACTGGCATCGATATCGTGGCGCCTTTTTTGGCGCGCGACGAATAAGGCGCAACCGTGGTGGCGCCGCGGCCGTTGCGCAGATAATCGACGAAAATCTTGCCGGTGCGCGCCCTCTTCGACAGCGTCGCCGTGTAGCGGTCGGGCGCGGCCTGTTCGAGCGCTCGGGCGAACTCATGGGCGAAGCCTTTGACCTCGTCCCAATCCGCCGACGGCTTCAGCGGCACGACGACATGATAGCCCTTGCCACCTGACGTCTTGACGAAATTCGGCAGGGACAGTTCGTCGAGCCGGCCGCGGATATCGAGCGCCGCCGCGCGCACCGCCTTCACGTCGACGCCCTCGTCCGGATCAAGATCGAAGATGATCTGGTCGGGTTTTTCCAGATCGTTGGTGGTCGAGCCCCAGATGTGGATCTCGACGACGCCCAGTTGCACCAGCGCCGCGACGCCGTCGAAATCGCGGACGAACAGGATTTCCTCGCCGTCCGTCGGATCCTTCATCACGGCTATTTTTTCACTCATGCCCGCTGAGGCATGCTTCTGGAAAAACCGTGGGCCGCCAACGCCGTCCGGCGCCCGCACGAGGCTGAGCGGCCGGTTGATGATGAATTGCTTCATGCGCGGCCAGACCAGTGCGTAATGGTCGACTAGATCCTGCTTTGACACCTCCTCCTGCGGCCACAGAAGCTTGTCCGGGCGAGACAGCGTAACCGACGTTTTCGCCGTCCCGGCGGGTTTGGCGGGCTTTGCCTTGGGCTGCTCTGCCGGAGCTGAGCGTGCTTTCGGTTTCTCCTGCACGACTTCCTCCGCCGGCTTGTCCTCGCGCAATCCCTGGAACGACGCGTGGCGTATTATACGGTCCGACGTCCAACTGCGAAACTCCACTTCGCCGACAAGTTCGGGCTTGACCCAGACCAGCCCCTTGCCCCTTGGCACCGCCCTGTCGAAGGGCGAGGACGTCGTCTTTAGCGCATCAAGCCTCTTCTTCAACTCGTTGGTGCTTTTGGCCGTGAAGCCGGTGCCGACGCGGCCGGCATAGCGCAGCTTGCCGCCCTCGTGATAGCCGACCAGCAGCGAGCGCAGGCCGCGCCCGGTCTTGTCCGACGGCATATAGCCGCCGATGACGAATTCCTGGCGCGCCGTGCATTTCGACTTCACCCACGAGGGAACACGACCGCTGCGGTAGGGCGCATCGGCACGCTTGGAGACGACGCCTTCGAGCCCCAGCCGGCAAGCATGCTCCAGCATGATCTTGCCGGGCTCGGCAAAGTGGTCGCTGAAGCGCACAGCCTGATCCTCGGCCTGTCCGGCGAGCAAAGTGCGCAGCCTTTCCTTGCGCTCGACCAGCGGCTCGGAACGGATATCCTCACCGTTGAGACGCAACAGGTCGAAAACGTAGTAGATGAAACGATCCGTGCGGCCCGCCGACAGATCTTGCTGCAGCAGCGAGAATGACGACACGCCATTATCCGCCAGCACGACGATTTCGCCGTCGATGATGGCGTCGGTGCATTTCAGGCCGCCAAGTGCGGCGACAATCGCGCCACCGAATTTGTCGGTCCAGTCGAGGCCGGTGCGCGTCAAAAGCCGCACCTCGGTACCGGCAAGCTGCGCCTGCATGCGATAGCCGTCGAACTTCACCTCATGCAGCCAGTCCTTGCCGGGCGGCGCGTCCCGCTCCAGCGTTGCGAGCGCCGGTTCGATGAATTCGAGCCGCCTTGCCGCGACTGCCTTCTTGCCGGTAGCCGGCCTGTCGGACTGCCAGACGCTTGGCTTCTTGCCGTCGGCGGTCTTGCCTTGGCCGACCTCCTCGATGGTCAGGCCGGATTTCACCGATTGCGGCGCCTCCTGCAAAATGTCCTCGCCCGGACGCGCGGCGGCATCGTCGGATTTGATCAGCAACCAGTTGTCACGCTTTTCGCCCGGACGCGGCTTCAGCCGCACCAGATGCCATGCGCCATGCAATTTGTGGCCATGCAGTTCGAAACTGATATGGCCTTTCTTCATCGCCTTTGCCGGGTCGCCATCGGGGACCCAAGTTCCCTCATCCCAGACAATGACCGAGCCGCCGCCATATTGGTCCTTCGGGATGGTGCCTTCAAACGGCGCATAGTCGATCGGGTGGTCCTCGACATGCACGGCGAGCCGCTTTTCGTGCGGGTCGAGGCTCGGGCCTCGCGTCACCGCCCAGCTCCACAGCACGCCGCCGTGCTCGAGACGAAGGTCGTAGTGAAGCCTGGTGGCGGCATGCTTGTGGATGACGAAGATGCCACCCGGCACGGCTTTCTTGCCGCGCGAAACCTTGCCGGCTGGTTCGGCCGTCTTCTTGAAATTGCGCTTGGCGTGATACTGCTCGAGGCCGGCCATGGGCGGATCCTAAGCAGATTTGCGCCGGGCGGCTTTGGACTTGGCGCCTTTTGCCGGGCGTCCGGTCTTTGCCGGCGCACCGGCTTCCGACGAAAGGCTCTTCTTCAGCGCATCGAAGAGGTTGACGACGTTGGAGGGCCGTGGTTCCGCCTTGGTCTTCGGTGCCTTCTTGCCGGCCTTCTTGGCGCGGACCAGCTCCATCAGGGCGCTTTCGTATTTGTCCTCGAATTCGGAAGGATCGAACTTCGCCTGTTTCTCATCGACGATGTGTTCGGCCAGCCTGATCATCTCGGCGTCGGTCTTCACCGGCTTGATGTCGCCGAACACCATCTCGGGCCTGCGAACCGTATCGCCATAGCGCAGGGTCGTCAGCAGCAGACCCTTGCCCAACGGCTCGATGACCACCGGACGTTCGCGGCGATAGAGCACAATGCGGGCTAGCCCCGCCGTCTTCTTGGCGGCCATGGCGTCGCGGATGACGGCGAAGGCCTCTTCCGAGACCTCGTCCGCAGGCGTCACATAATAGGGCGCATCGAGATAGATCTGCTGGATCGAGGATTTTTCGATGAAACCATCGAGGCTCATCGTATGCGAGGATTCGATCTGCACGGCTTCGATCTCCTCCTCCTCGATTTGGACGAAGTCGCCGTCGCCGATCTCGTAGCCCTTGATCTCGTCGCCTTCATCGAGCGGCTTGCCGCTTGCCGAATCGACATAGACGCGCTTGACGGTATTGCCGGTCTTGCGGTTGAGCACGCGGAACGAGACTTTCTCGGCCTGGGTGACGACATTGGTCAGTTCGACGGCGCAAGTGACCAGCGAAAGCTTGAGATACCCTCTCCAGGCGGGTCGCGGCGCCATGACAAACTCCCTGCGCGACAATGTTCAACCGATAACGGCGTTCAACCGAGAACGGCCAAAGTCCGTTCCGGTTCCGGCGGCGCAAAAGGCAAGTCCGAGCTTTCAACCCAGCCTTGCCTTGTTCTCGCTCGCTGCCCTACTCGGCGGCTTGCAGGTTGACCTTGCTTTCCGCTATTTCGGTAAGCTTGCGGTCGGTTGCCTGCTCCTCCTTGAGGTTGTTGGCCAACACATTGGCGCAGTCGCTGCGGCCCAGTTGCTTGGCCCAAGCAATCAGGGTGCCGTAACGGGTCATCTCATAATGCTCGACCGCCTGGGCGGAGGCGATCAGCGCAGCGTCGAGGACCTCCTTGTCGGCGATGTCGCCGCTGACGTCGTCGGCTTCTTCGAGAATGCCGTCGATGGCCGGGCAGTCGACCTGCTTGGCCTTCACGCCGTGCAGTTCGAACACCTGCTCGACACGCTGGATATGACCCTTGGTCTGAGCGAGATGTTTCTCAAAGCCGGCTTTCAGCTGCGCATCACTCGCCTTGTCGATCATCTTCGGCAGCGATTTCTCGATCTGTTTTTCAGCGTAATAGATGTCGCGCAGCGTGTGCACGAAGAGGTCGTCGAGGGTTTTGATATCCTTCGAAAAGAAACCCATGGCCTTTGCCTTTCCATTGCTCTTGCAGTTTCGGATTTTTTTGGCTGCGGCCCACCCGAGCACCACAGCCTGCGGCGCCGGTTCGTCCCGGCACTGGGAATCAACGTGCGGCTGACGGGCCGGTTCCTGGTTTTCCGGCCGCGTGCACGGAAATTTCGCGGTCCGGCAAAACCTGAAACAAAACCGCGCCTCTGCGACATTCAGGCGAAACATATGTGATGCAAAAGTCACACTGGACGAAATGCCGCCGGACTGCATGGAAACACCGCGAATCAGCCGCATTCCAGCCATGAACAAAGGCATTTTCGACCAGAGATTAACATCGCGTTCACCGACTATTCACGCCTGGACGCTATGATCCCCGCAATTCGGAAGGGACATCCGAAACGGGACAGGGACCGAGTAAAATGAGCTTCTGGAATCAAATCGCCGGCTATGCCGCCGCCATCCGCGAATTCGTCGCGCCGACCTATCGGCCTGAGCGCTATTATATGCGCGGCCCAGGCCCCGCCTGCGCGCGCCGTGGCAACACGCTTGGGATCAGCGTGCGCTGATGATGAGCATGGAGAGCCGTCACGACAGCCGAATCTGCCGGCCCGACGCCGACAATCGGTCAACGACCTATCGCGCCGAGCGGCCTGCGCTGACCGACAGACGGCGTGCGACAACGCCAAGCCTCTAGCATTCCGGGCTAGTTGTGTGCGTCAAGTTCTGCAAAATGGCGTGGCATTGCGGTGACGTCGGCGTGTCCGCCGCGCAGCCCCCGTGTTTAGCGGAGCGGCGGACACATGACGGTGCTCAGGCGGCCAAGGCCCTCAGGCTCTCCTTCTTGTGCTCGCGCAGATGATCCATGTTGAGGTAGCGGGTCGCCTCGAGCCAGTTCTCGTGGATCTCCACCGCCAATGCCCGAACCAGCCGCAGACAGCTCCGCGGGTTGGGGAAGATGCGAACGACCAGGGTGCGCCGCTTGATCTCCTGGTTCAGCCGCTCCAGCATGTTCGTCGACTTCATGTGCTTGTGGTGGGCTAGCGGCAGCCGATAGAAGCTCAGCGTCTCCTCGATGTTATCTTCCACCCAGTTGACCAGCTTCGGGTATTTGGCCTGCCATT
>NZ_JAMYLR010000051.1:0-40763 GCF_040318155.1 Mesorhizobium sp. M1307
TCCGCTAAACACGGGGGCTGCGCGGCGGACACGCCGACGTCACCGCAATGCCACGCCATTTTGCAGAACTTGACGCACACAACTAAATACGGGGTCGAACTCATCGTCCGGCCCCGTATTTTGTGCATCACGGGAGAAGGTGCGACACACTCCGTCGGCCTGTGTGCCGCAAGCCGGCGGGGTTGCAGCTTCAGGCGGCGGTGCTGACGCGGCTTGGCCCAAGAATCGATCTGACCTTGTCGGCGACCGCGCGCCCGAGATCGGCGTTGTTTTCGGCGGTGAAGTGAATGCCGTCGACACCGTCCGTGGTGACGAAATCGCCGGCGTTGAGGAAGTCGATCTTCATGAAATCGGCCATCGCCTTGTACTGCCTGGCCAGATCCCTCGACTTTTCGTGACCGCCGCCGAACATGCCCTCGAACCATGGGTCGGGCATCGGGGTGAGCGGCGGCGGCGCAATTACCAGCGCCTTCGGAGCCGGATAGGGCGTGCCGACACCGCCGGCACTTGTCAGGATCTGCCCGACCAGTTTCGCCATTCCATTGGCGATCTCGTAAGGCGTCCGGCGGAAATAAGACTTGGTGTCGTTGGTGCCGAGCATCACGATGACCAGATCCAGCGGCAGATGGCTGGCGATGGCCGAGGGCAGGTAGCTGGCCCCGTTCAGGCGCGGGTCATTGGGGTCGTCGAGGCAGGTCGTGCGCGCGCTCAAGCCTTCTTCGATAATGTGATAGCCTTCGCCGAGCGCCGCCGCCATCACGCCCGTCCAGCGCTGGTCATAGGGGTAGCGGTAGGTCGGTGACCCCTCCTTGACCGGAACCCAGCCCCAGGTCAGCGAGTCGCCATAGCACATGATGTTTTTTGGCGGTGACATCTATGTCTCTCCATCTGTTTACAATTGTCTGAACGCGCGGTTTGTCGGTCTCGGCCAGCGCCGGGCGGTGTTGCCTTTCGCTGTCTCAAGTCATGGGGTTCGCACGCGCACTCCGTAGAAGATCGCCGCGCCGAGGATGATGACGCCCTGGGCGATGAGCTTGCCGGGCTCGTCGATGCCGAGCACCGTCATCACCACGAACAGCAGCGCAAAACACAGCGCACCGAAGAATGGCCCCCAGACGCCGCCGTCGCCGCGGCCGAAGACGACGCCGCCAAGGATCGTTGCCGCGACGGCCAGGATCGGCAGATCGAGGCCCACGCGGACGCTCCCAACGGCAATCGAACCGGTCTGCACCAGAGCCGCGATCGCCGCGATCAGGCCGGCGAGCGCATGCGCCAAGATGACGGTGCGCTGAACCGGCACGCCGGAAAAATGGGCGGCTTCGGCATTCTCCCCGACCGAGGCCACATAGCGGCCAAACACCGTCTGCGACAGCAGCAGCGACACTGCGGCGGTCAGCAGGATCCAGAACAGAACCGGCGTCGGAACCGACAGGAATTTCGTGTTGTAGAGGTCGTTGAACAGCTTCGGCACGTCGCCGGGTGGATTGCCGCTCGACAGGAACTGCACCAGCCCGACCAGGATGATGCTGACCGCCAGCGTGACGATCACCGCTGATACCCGCCGGTTGCCGATCATGAAGCCGTTGAACAGGCCGATGACGAGGCCGGTGGCGAGCGCCAACACGACGAAGAATGGCAGCGACGCGCCGGGGAAGCTGCCCGACGAGATGAAATAGTTGATCAAGAGGATGATGCCGCCGCCGGAGAGGTCGATCGACTTCACCCGCATGACGACGAGTTGCCCCAGCACCAGGATGCCAAGCGGAACGATCTGCCGGATGAAGATGCCCATGATGTTGAGGTTGAGCATGTTCGGCCGCGCGATCCACAGTGTGGCCAAAAGCACGATGAAAACAAAATAGGACGGCGGGATGCGCAGCAGGCGCCGGGCGATCGGACTTGCAAGAACGGCAGCCATCGCTCAGAGCCCCATTTTCTTGCGGGATTGCAGCCCGACCACCGCCAGCAGGATGCCGCCCTTGATCGCGGTCTGGACAAAGGGCGAGACGTTGGCAAGGTTCATGCCGTTGGCCAGCAGCGCCATCACCAGCGCGCCGATCACCGTGCCGTGCAGGCTGCCGATGCCGCCGGAAAGCTGAGTGCCTCCAAGGGCTACGGCGGTGACGGTGTCGAGCTCGAAAAGAAGCCCGACATTCGGATCGCCCGACACGATGCGCCCGGCCAGGAAGACACCGGCAACGGCCGCGAAACAGGAGCAGACCACATAGGCGAGGATGATGTTGCGACGGTCGGAGACGCCGAAGTTGCGGGCCGCACTCTCGGCACCGGAAGCGATGCCGCCACCGATCGCGAACAGATGCAGCCCGTACCGCGATCCGTAGAGCAGTTTCCAGCCCACCAGGATCACGACGATCCCCCAGAAAACCGGATAGGGAATGCCGAGGAAACTGCCGGAAACGGCAGCGATGACGATTTCCGGCACGGTGCCGCCGGAGACGGGACGTAAGATGCGCGTGATGCCAAGCACGATATACTGCGTCGACAGCGTCGCGATGATCGGATGGACGTTGAAGCGGGTGATCGCCAGGCCGTTGATCAACCCGATGAACGCGGCCAGCAGAAAGACCGCCGGGATCAGCACGATCGCCGGCTGGTCCAGCGCCAGCACCGCCGTCGTGAAGCTGATGACCGAGCCGACGGACAGGTCGAGCCCGCCGATCAGCACGACGATGAGCTGTCCGAGCGCCGCGATGATCAGCGGCATCGCCTGGGCAACCAGGTTGAAAAGGTTTTCGGCCGTGGCGAACTGTGTCGTCTCGACGGTCAGCCACAGCGAAATGAGCAAGGCGACCAGCAGCGGCAGGCCCCACAGGCCCTGTCGTGTGTTCCGGCCACTCAGGATGTTGAACAGCGAATGATACATGGAAGCCCCTAATGCTGGCGCGTGGAGCCGCCCATCAGGGCCGCGTCGAGGATCTTGTGTTCCGTCGCCTGCGCCGCCGGCATTTCGGCAACGATGGTGTCGTGGTGGACGACGTAGATGCGGTCGCAGAGCCCAATCAACTCGATCGTCTCGCGCGACAACACCAGCACCGCGCCGCCCTTGCGGGTGAAGTCGCGCAGCAGGTGGTAGATCTCCGACTTGGCGCCGATGTCGACGCCGCGGGTCGGCTCCTCCACCAGCAGAAGATCGAGATCCGCGGCGAGGTAGCGGCCGAGCAGAACCTTTTGCTGGTTGCCGCCCGATAGGGAGGCGACCGGAGCGGATGGACCTACCGCCTTTATGTTCATGACCTCCATCAAGCGGGCGATAACGCTTCGATAGGATCGCGCCGACGCAAGTTCGGATCGCCTCGAATGCAATCCGATGGCAATGTTGTGGGCGATCGGCAGGGCGAGAAAGAGCCCCTCTTCCTTGCGGTCTTCGGGAACGAAACCGACCTTCAGCTGCTGCAAATGGCGAACGCCTGATGATGTCGAGAGCGGCATCTTGAGCGCTTTGCCGTTGATGGAAATCGTCCCCGCAAAGGGATGGTAGCGGCCGATCAGCGATCTCAGGAAGCGCTGCTGGCCCTGCCCCTCCAGCCCTGCCAAAGCGACGATCTCACCCTTGTGCAAAGTCAGCGACAGCGGCTGCGATGTCTCGGTGATCCTGAGGTTTTCGACGCGCAGGATCTCGTCGCCCTTGTCGCCCGTGCGATCGGGAAAAAGGTCCTGGAGTTCGCGTCCGACCATCATGGCGATGAGTTCGTCGGTGGTGATCTCGGATACCACCCTGGTGCCGACCAGCGCGCCGTCCTTCAGCACCGTGACCGTGTCGCACAGCTCGAAGATCTCCTCCATGCGATGCGAGATGTAGACAACAGCCTTTCCCTTATCGCGCAGCCGGCGGATGTTGCGGTTGAGCACATCGACGTCGGCCGCGTTCAGCGCCGCCGTCGGCTCGTCCAGGATGAGCACGCTGGCGTCCGCCTGGATGCAATGCGCGATCTCGACGAATTGCCGCTCGGCGATCGTCAGGTTGGAGACGAGTTGTGATGGGTCGAGGGTGAGGCCGAGTTCGCCAAGCGCCTTGGCGGTCTGGCTGCTCATCTCGGGATAGTCGATCGAGCCGAACCGGGTCGTCGGCTCCCGGCCGAGAAACATGTTCTCTGCGATCGACAGATTGGGCAGCAGCGAGTGCTCCTGGAAAACGGTCGAAATGCCGGCATCCAGCGCGTCGCGCGGCGACTTCAGATCGAGCTTTTCCCCGTTCATGAAGATTTCGCCGGAATCGGGCTGATGCACGCCCGCCAGGATCTTCATGAGCGTCGATTTCCCGGCGCCGTTCTCCCCCATCAGGGCGTGGACGCTGCCCGCCTTCAGATCGAGGGAAACGGAGTGGAGCGCCTTGCTCCCTCCGAACGCCTTCGAAATGTGGGACATCTCGATAAGATTGGTCACGAAACCCTCGAACGAACCGGATTCGACAGATGGAACGGCCTGCGGGGAATGCTTGTCCACTCCCCGCCAGCCACGGCGCCGTCACTTCTTGCCGTAATATTCCTTGAGCTTGTCCACCGGCAGTTCGCTCGGCCACCAGACATTGGCCGTCAAATCGTCGCGATAGTATTTGGCAGCCTTGTCCTTGTCCCAGCCGTCGGGGTTGTAGACATAGCGCTTGTAGAGCTGCTGACCCTCAAGCAGCGCAACAGCGGCGCGCACGCCGGCGGCGCCCTGGGCGGGGCTGTATTCGGGAGAGATCGACTTGAATCCGTCCGTGATCCACTGGCCGAAATAGCCATTGTTGCCCTCGCCCGAAATCGGTGGAATGGGCGTGCCGAACTGCTTGAAGACGTCGACGCAGGCGCGTGTCATGTCGGCGCCGGACGACCAGATGCCGTCGACCTGCGGATTGTTCAGATAGAGTGTCTCGCACAGCTTCTTGGCCTTGTCGTACTGCCAGTCGCCATGCTCCTCGGCGGTGATCTGCACATGCGTGCCCTTGAGCGATTCCAAGAGGCCGTTGTAGCGGTTAGTGTCTTCCGGATGGCCGGCCAGGCCACGCAGGACCCAGATCTTGCCGTTGTCGCCGACGGTCTTCACCAGCCAGTCGCCCATCACCTTGCCGAAATGTTCGGCGCCGCCCTGGATTTCGGTGGTGTAGGCATCGGAATCGATGCGGCCGGTATGAAGAATGACGGGGATGCCGGCGGCGACCGCCTTGGCGATGCTGGCGTTGGCCGATGTGCTGGTCACCGGCTGAACGATGATCGCGTCGACATGTTGCGCGATCAGATCCTCGATATCGGCCACCTGCTTCTTCTGGTCGAAGCCGGCATCGAGCAGGATGAACTTCGAGATGCGCTTGTCCTTTGCTGCGGCATTTTCCGCCTCGTGCGCCACCTGCACGGTCCAGGTGTTTGCGTTGACGCCGAAGTCGCTCATTCCGATGACCCAGGGCGGGTCCTTCTTGAACGCACCGGCCGCGGTCATGCGCGTGTCGTCGGGGCGCGGCGCGACGCCGTCCATCAGCTTGACATCTTCCGCATGCGCCAGGGATGTTACGGCAAGCGCTGATACAACGAGCACTCCCAGACTGACGGTTTTCAGCAATCCTAACATTGAATTCTCCTCCTTGTGGTTGCCCCGGCCGTACGAATGCGTACGGCCGCGAGACGCTCTCCCAATGCACGCTCGTCGTCGCAAACCGACCGATGCACGCAATTCTCCCGCCCCCGAACACATGCGTGTCGAGGTCCAACCTGGGCTGGACGATGATGACGGTTGAGAACTCCTCCGGGCACTTTAGAAGCACAGCGGATTCGGCCTGTCAATAGTTAGTCATGTTGAATGACTATTCCCTTGCTTGCCTTTCACCGCTCCTCTATCCATCATGAATGGCGCTCGCCGGCTTCGGCGCGCTGTCAGTCCCGGCGGGAAAAACATGCGATCAGTATTGTGCTACGGCGACTCCAACACGCACGGCCAGATCCCCGGCAGGGGGCCGCTCGAGCGCTATGGTCCCGATGAGCGTTGGCCGGGGATACTGCGTGCACAGCTGGGGGCCGATTGGTATGTCATCGAGGAAGGATTGAGCGGTCGCACCACCGTCCATGACGATCCGATCGAGGGAGCACACAAGAACGGCCGAACCTATCTTCGCCCTTGCCTGCAGAGCCATGCGACGCTCGACCTCGTCATCATCATGCTCGGCACTAACGACCTGAAGATCCGCTTCAACAAGCCGCCGTCGGAAGTGGCGATGGGGATCGGCTGCCTCGTTTACGACATCAAGGAGCTGGCGCCAGGTCCGGGCGGCACCACGCCCGAAATCATGATCGTGGCGCCGCCGCCGATGCAGGACGACGTCAAGGAATGGAAGTCCATCTTCGCCGGCGCGCCGGAGAAATCGCGCCTGCTGGCGCTCGAGTTCGAGGTTCTGGCGGACTCGCTCGAACTGCACTTTTTCGATGCCGGCTCGGTGGTATCCTGCAGCGAGGTTTCACATCGATGCCGAAGCCCACAGATTGCTGGGCACGGAGCTGGCCCGCGCGGTCGACGCCATCGGCTGGAGCCGCTCGACATGAGCAACCAAATCGCTGCCAGGCAACGCGCTCTTACCGACGGGGCGACCCTTGCCTGACATGAGATTCGCACCACCCAATCCCTTGCGCATCGCGGATCGTGCGAGCGGGCTGAATGCGTTGAGCGTCCGCAGCTACAATGAGCGGCTGGTGCTATCGTTGCTGCTTCAGAACGAAGGCATTTCGCGGATGGAAATCGGCGAGAAGACCGGCCTGTCGGCGCAGACGGCCTCGGTCATCGTCCGCTCGCTCGAGCAGGAAGGCCTGGTCTCGCAGGGCGAGGCGCAGCGCGGCCGCGTCGGGCCGCCCACCATCCCGCTTTCGCTCAATCCGGAGGGCGCCTATGCGGTCGGCGTCGGCTTCAGCCGGCGCAGGATCGACATCGCGCTCATCGACTTCATCGGCACCGTGCGCTTCCACAAGCAGCTGCCGGCGGATGAAGCCAATCCCTTTCCGCAAAGCAGCGATTTGCTGGGAGCGATCGGGCAGGCCATGACGAGCCTGCCGATCGAGGCGCGCGGCCGGGTCGCCGGCATCGGGCTGGCTGTTCCCGACGAAGTCGACGCCATGGCTGCAATCCGCAACGGATCGAGCACCTCCTTGAAGGCTCTGCAAGGCGAGATCGAAGAGCAGAGCAAGCTGCCGGTTTTCGTGCAGAACGACATCACCGCGGCAGCCGGCGGCGAGAGCATGTTCGGCGTCGCAAAGCCGCTGAACGACTATTTGTTCTTCTATCTCGGCGCGAGACTACAAAGCAGGCTTATCCTCAATCACCAGATCTACAAGGGAAACTCCAGCGCAAGCTTCGATCATGGCCTTGTGCGCCTGGAGAGCGAACTGACCGAGCGCGGGCGCCCGTCCCAAATCATCTGGAGCAGCAACCCGGAGTGGCCTGATCTCGGAGAGGCCTACAGCGAATGGCTGGGGGAATGCTCCAATCGCCTGAAAGCGTCGATTTCGGCGCTGACCCAGTTTGTTGAGTTCAGGACGGTCGTCCTGTCCAGCTATGCGCCGCGGAAAATCGCCAAGGCGTTGTGCGCCGACATCAACCGCGAATTCGTCACCATCGAAGCGTTGCCGGCGCGGGTCACCATCAGCCCGAAGGCCGTGGGAGCGGCGAGCCTACCGTTCAGCTCGCGCTTCATGATCCAGTGATTGTGCCCGAACCGCTCTGTCTAGCCGACCCAGGCGTTCGCCTCGCTTCTGCTAAAACAGCCTCACATTACCACTTAGGTTGTCCTCAAGGGCCGTTCGGAATTCCCGCCCGAATACCCCGGCATGGAGCGAGCGGGCGTTCGATGAGACCAAACCGGCCTTTGGTTGGCCCATGAGCGCCGCGGCTGCACCGGAGACGTCGTTGGAGTTCCGTCAAGCGATGGCGGCCCTTCCGGCATCTGTTTTCGTCGTGACGACGGCGGGTCGCGCTGGAAGGGCCGGCATGACAGCGACGGCCGTTTGCGGATCGGCCGTAGGTCGGCCATGAAATAGAAGGCGGGATGTCTCCCGCCCCCTTTTTTATTACTTCGCGATGCAGGTGGCGACCGTCTCCGGCGTGCAGACGTCGAGGCCGGTGTAGGTCGGATCGGTCGGAGCAGGCTTGCCGTCCTTCATGTCCTTGAGCGCAAACATCGTCTTGTAGCCCATTTCGAACGGACGCTGACCGACCTGGCCGAGGGAGTATCCTTCCTTCATCTGGTCAATCTGCGTGGGCAAGGTATCGGCAACGACAAGGGCCAGTTCCTTCTTGGCGATCTTGTCCTTGTAGGGATCGACCGCAGCACGGTTCGCGTCCGGGACAAATTGCGGGAAGCCGCCGGTCGGCACGAATGCGTCAAGGTTCGGCATCTTCGCCATGTAGTCCTGGAACTGCTGTACCGAAAGCGGAAAGTCGTCGTTTGTATAGAGCGGGCAGCCTGGCGCCTCGGTCCAGCCGTTCTGACCGGTCAAGGGATCGCCGGGCGAAGCGGCTGACTTGGTCCCGGAGAGCGTGTCGCGGATGCCCTGCATGCGCTCGTTATGGTTTGCTGCAGCTGCGCCACCCGACTGGATGCAGATGGTGCCGCCTTTCGGCTTGATCGTCTGCACGATCTTGGCGAGGTTCACGCCAATCTCGTAGTTGTGCGTTCCGACATAGGCGGCGCGCAGGTCCTTGTTCTCGGGCAGCACGTCCGCGTCCCAGGTCAGAACAGGAATACCAGCTTCCTTCGCGGCTTGCAGAGCGACGGCCATGGCTGCCGCGTTCGCCGGTGCAACGGCGATGCCATCGACCTTCTTGGCAACCAGATCCTGCACGATCTGAACCTGTTCCTCACCGCCACCGTGCTCGCCGGGTCCGATATACATGCACTCGAATGCGCCGTTGGACTCGGCCTCTGCTTTCTTGCAGCCATCACGAGCCTGGTCGAAATATGGGTTGTTCATGTTCTTCGGCACCAGCGCGAATACGAGTTTCTGCTGGGCGTAGGCCTGCCCCGCCGTCAGGGCGGACGCGGCAACCGCCGCCGCCAAAAGATATTTCTTCATCGATGTTCCTCCGTTTGCTGTGTTCACCTCAGGATATTCCACCGGCATAAGCCGGCAGAGCTCTAGCCACGCTTGATGGTGAAGAAGGACTTCAGCGATTTGCCGGAAGTACCCAGACCCAGAAGCACAGCGAGAATTATGAAGATGCCGACAAAGGCACCCTGCCAGTTGGAATCGATGCCTGCCATCAATAGGGCGTTGCGGATGACCTCGAGGAAGGCCGACCCGATGACCGCGCCGAAGGCTGTGCCGTAGCCCCCCATCAGGTTTGCGCCGCCGATAACTGTGCCGGCGATGACGCGCAATTCATACCCGGTGCCGACGGCGTTGATCGCCGAACCGCTATAGCCAAGCAGCAGCAGGGATGCGATCGAGGCGCAGAAGGACGAGAAAACATACGCCTGGAACTTGATCCGATCGACGGGCACGCCCGTCATGCGTGCCGCATTCTCGTTACCGCCGATCGCGAACAGATGGCGGGCCCACGCGGTGAAGATGAATACCCAGCCGAGGGCTAGCGCCATGATCACCATCACCCAGAAATGGGACGAGAACTGCGGTATCCAGTAAGGAGCCCATCCCTCCAGCGAGTGCACCGGCCACTTCGCTTGGCCGATCGCTTTCACGATCGGCGCGTCAGGTCCGAACTGGTAGAGCATCTGGTTGCCTGACAGCACCACGGCAAGTGAACGAGCGATCGACAACATGCCGAGTGTGACCACGAAGGACGGCATGCCGATATAGGCGACGAAAAAGCCGTTGAACGCGCCGCAGGCAACTCCAGCGAGAAGGCCGGAGGCGAACGCCACGTACCAAGGATAATGCCAGGTCAGTAGAAGACCGGCCACGATGGCCACGAGGCCCATGACTGACCCAACGGAAAGATCGATCCCGCCCGTAATCAACACCACGGTCATGCCCAGGCCCATGATGGCGATCAGCGCGAAATTCCGGGTGATGTTGGTTGCGTTTTCGGCTGTGCCGAAGCTCGGTTCCAACACTGCCATAAACGCGACAAGGACGAAGAGCGCGACCGAGACCCAGAAGGCCTGGCTACTTCTCAACTTCTGAAGCGCAGTTTGTTCCATGATGCCGACGACGTCGGCAATCGAGGCGTGGCTTTCCTGGATCGCTTCGGGTTGACTAGGCTGCACGGATCGCTCCCGTGATTAGTCCGGTGATTTCTTCCGGAGATGTCTGAAGGGTGGGTTTGTCGGCAACCTTCGTTCCGCGCCGTAGAACGACGATGCGATCGCACACGGCAAAAACGTCTGGCATGCGGTGGCTAATCAGGATCACCGCGACACCGCGCGCTTTCATGCGCCGGATCAATTCCAGGACCTCAGCAACTTGGCGCACGGAAATCGCAGCGGTCGGTTCGTCCATAATGACGAGTCTGGCGTTGGACAAACGGGTCCGTGAAATCGCAATTGCCTGGCGCTGACCGCCCGACATTTTTTTTACGAGATCGCGTGGCCGCGTTTCTGACTTCAGTTCGCCGAACAGCTCCGCGGAGCGATCGATCATCGCCTGCTTATCGAGTATTCGGAAAGGCCAGATGCCCTTTTTGAGTTCTCGGCCTAGAAACACGTTCTGCGCGGCGGTTAGATTGTCCGCCAGCGCGAGATCCTGATACACGACCTCGATCCCCTCGGCGCGAGCATCGAGCGGCTTATGGAAGTGGCAGGCCTTGCCGCCGACTCTGATCTGCCCTTCGGTCGGGGGAAAATTTCCCGAAATCAGTTTGACCATTGTCGACTTGCCGGCGCCGTTGTCCCCCATCAGGCCGGCCACTTCACCGGGTTCGATCGAAAAGCTGACGTCGGACAGCGCGCGGATTGCTCCGAAGCTTTTGCCGACGCCCTGCACTTCAAGCAAAGACACGTGGTTCATCCTCCCATGGACCGGCGGCTCTTGGAGTCTCGCCTCGCCTCATTTTGCAACGGAAATTGCATATGAAGTTCTTGTGCAACAATGCTTATTGCAGAGTTTTATAATTTGCAACAAATATTTTCGATGTCAATTAACTAACTGTTTTTAATATGATATGTTTTTGCGCGACTTCATGCGGAATCGCTTTCAAGCGATTGCCCAAATGCGGCATCTGCTTTGTTGCAACGGTTTCCTGTTGCACCGGACTGACAGACCTTGGGTAGCGGCTTCCGGTGGTTGCTTAGCGGCTGCGATGCTATCAATGGCCGTTCAGCTCCTTGCCGTTGACCACGAGCATCGGGTCGATCCTGCTCTCGAAGAAATCGAGCACATTGCGCACAGCTGACACGGCCATCCGTTCACCGCATTCGGCGGTGAGGCCGGCAATATGCGGCGACAGGATCACCTGATCGCAGGACAGAAGCGGATTGTCGGCGGCGGGGGGTTCCTCGTCGAACACGTCGAGGCCAGCGGCCGCCACCTTGCCAGACGCAAGGGCTGCAAGAAGTGCCTTTTCGTCGACGACGCCGCCGCGCGCGGTGTTCACGAGCCAGGCTCCCGGCTTCAGAAGGGCGAACTCGCGCTCGCCGATCACAGGAGCATCGCCCTTGGGAGCATGGACGGAAATCGCATCCGCCCATTGAAGGGCCGACGCCAGATCGGAGACGGCTTTAGCAGGGCCTTCCGGCCATCCGATTTTTTCGAGATACGGATCGTAGGCGGCGACTTCCATGGAAAAGGCAGCCGCCATCTTCGCGAGATGCCGGCCGATGCGGCCGTAGCCAAGAATCAGCAGGCGCTTGCCGGCCAGTTCCGAAGCTTCCAGCCGGTTGCGCCAATTCCACACACCCTCGCGAACTGACCGGTCGCCGCGCACAGCATGCTTGGCGCAGGCAAGGAGCATCATCATCGCGTGCTCGGCGACAGATATGGAATTGACGTCTCCGACGACGGCGAGCGTGATCCCACGCTTGTTGAGGGACGGCAAATCGACAGAGTCGTAGCCGACACCGTGGCGGGACACGATCCGGAGCCTGTGCCCCATCTCAACGGTCGCCGCCGAGAGAGGCTGTGTGCGGATCACCAGCCCGTCGGCCTTGTCGATCAGCGGGGCATAACTTGGCTCGGAGACTTCCTCCACGTAATCGTAGGTGATGCCGGCGGCCTGTTCGAGCAAGGAAATTCCAGCCGGATGGAGTTTCCCGGCAACTAGAACATGCGGCATCAGTACCCTCCCTTGGAACCGGCGCTGACGCTTGATCCGCCCGTGAGTTCCCTGAACTTTTTGACGTTCGCTTCCGCCGCACCGGCCAGCATGCGCACGTCGTTGGAGACGGTGGTCATGTTGTAGCCCCACCCGATCGCACGCGCCGCGTAAGCCGGAGTTCCACAGTGCAATGCCGCGGCTATGCCGGCTTTTTTGCAGGCCGCCACGATATGCTGGATGGCCTCGATCATCTCCGGTTCTTCGCGGTCGAAGGCAGGCGGCAAGCGGCCCTGGGTCATGCCGAGGGTCAGGTCGGCCGGACCAACGTAGATCCCGTCCAGTCCAGGGGTCGAAGCGATCGCGTCGAGATTGTCCATCGCCTCGGCCGTCTCAACCATGGCAAAGGCAAGTATCTCGCCATTGGATTCAGAAGCGTAATTGGCACCGGCCGCGAAATTCACACGTGTCGGACCAAAGCTTCGGCTGCCGAGTGGCGGATAGCGCACGTAGCTGACAAACTCGGCCGCCTGTTCGGCGGTATTCACCATCGGACAGATGACGCCGTAAGCACCTGCGTCGAGCACTTTCATGATGATGCCTGGCTCCAGCCAAGGCACCCTGACGAGCGGCACCGTAGCGGAGGCACGCATCGCCTGGAGCATTGGCAGCAGGCCGCTGTAATCGAGCGCTCCATGTTGGAGGTCGACGCCGATGCAGTCGTAACCTTGCGCCGCCATGATCTCGGCGGTGAAACTGTTGCCGATCGAAAGCCAGCCATTGATGGTCGGCTTCCCATCGGCCCAAAGCTGCTTGAGCCTGTTCTTGATCATGAAAAACGCTCCTTAGAATACGATTTGAGCCAGCTTGGTATCGAGATAGTCCCGGATACCTTCCGCGCCGCCTTCCCGGCCCATGCCGGAATGGTTGGTCCCGCCGAACGGCGCCTCGGAAGCCGCTAGCGCAAAGCTGTTGATGCCGACCATTCCGGCCTTGAGCGTCGCGACAACTCTGCGGGCGCGCCCCGCATCCCGGGTGAAGGCATAGGCAGAAAGCCCCATCTTCGAGGCGTTTGCCCGACCCAGGACCTCCTCTTCGGACGAGAAACGGGTGATGGCCGCGATCGGACCAAAATTCTCCTCGGCAAACACGGTCATGTCGTCAGCAACATCGGTAAGGACCGTCGGCTCAAAGAAATGACCGGCGTTGAACGCCGGCGAGCGGCGGCCGCCTGCGGCAATCCTGGCACCGGCCTTTTCCGCGTCGGTAACGATTTGTTCGATTTCGTCGGTCCTCCTGGCATTGATCAAGGGGCCCATCTGCACCGTCGGATCGAGACCATCACCCAGCTTCAGGGCCTTCGCCCGCGTGACGAACCCGTCGACGAAAGCATCATGGACCTTTTCGTGAATGAAAAAGCGGTCTGGCGTGACGCAAACCTGCCCGGCATTGGCGAACTTCGTGGGCACGGACACGTTGAGCGCCCTTTCGATATCCGCGTCGTCGAAGACGATGAGAGGCGCGTTACCGCCAAGCTCCATCGACACCTTCTTCACCGTATCGGCTGCGTCGCGCAGCATTTGCTGCCCGACCCGTGTAGACCCGGTCAGCGAAACCTTGCGCACAAGCGCCGACGCCATCAGCGGCACGTAGGTTGTGGCCGTGGACCCGACGAGAAGACCGACCGTGCCTGGGGGGAGCCTGCCCGCACGCAGGCAGTCGATCATCACCATCGCGACCCCTGGCGTCTGGCTCGAAGGCCGAAGGATGGCCGAACAACCGGCGGCAAGCGCCGGGGCGACCTTGCGGGCGACGAGCGCGGCCGGAAAATTCCATGCCGTAAAGGCCGCCACGACGCCGATCGGCTCATGCAGCACTTCGAAGCGACCTCCGGGGACACGGCTCTCGATGATACGGCCATAAACACGCCGAGCCTCCTCGGCGTACCACCGGAACTGATCCGTCGCCAGAACCCACTCGCGTTCGGATTGGGCAATGGGCTTGCCCGTCTCCAGCGTAATCATGCGGGCGGCTTCGTCCTTGCGCCGGCCCATTTCGTCGGCGATAGCGTGAAGCGCGTCGGCGCGCTCGAACGCGCTCTTTGCTCGCCAGGCAGAAAGGCCACGTTCGGCGGCCGCCAAGGCAGATTGTGTATCGTCCAGCGTCGCGGTTGGAGTGTCGCCCAGTGAGCGTTCGGTGACGGGACTGGCTACGGTCGCCGTGCTTCGGTCGGAAGCGGCGCGCCATTCACCGTCGATGAAAAGTCCGTATTTGTCATACATTGCCGTCACCGATCTCGCTGGTGCTGACCACCCGACGCTCTGCGACAGATTTGATCGCTGCTTCGGCGAGGACCAGCGCAAGGCGTCCGTCCTCGAATAAGACCGACGGCTGGCGTCCATTTTCGATGGCGTCGACGAAGTCGTCGATTTCAGCGTTGAACGCTTCCCTGTATCGCTCGATAAAGAAGTGAAGGTATGGCTGCGCCCGATCGCTCAGCCCATCGGCATAGATACGGGCCTCATGCGCGCGTCGGTTCTCGGAAATCGCCATGCCGGCCGATCCGAAAGCCTCGACGCGCTGATCGTATCCATAGACCGCGCGTCGTGAGTTGTTGATGATGCACTGCTTGCCGCTGGCGGTGCGCAAAACCACGGTCACCGTATCCCAGTCATTCGTCTCGGCCATCAGGTCCGGGTCGACCAGCCGGCTGCCGGTCGCAAAGACCTCAACGGGCTCTTCACCGAGCATGAAGCGAGCCATGTCAAAATCGTGGATTGTCATGTCGCGAAATATGCCGCCGGACACGCGTATGTAGGCAGCTGGCGCCATGCCAGGATCCCGCGACGTGATGATCACCTGGTGGAGCTCGCCGAGCTCGCCACTCTGGATAGCCGCCCGCACCGCAGCATGCCCGGGATCGAAGCGGCGGACGAAGCCAATCATGATGGGCAGCTTGCTTCCACGGATGTTCGCGGCACAGCGATCGACACGCATCAGGTCAAGGTCGATGGGCTTCTCGCACAACACTGGCTTTCCGGCCGCCACTGCCCGCTCAATGTAGTCGACATGGGTATCGGTGGCCGTCGCGATCAACACGGCGTCCACATCGTCCGTGTCAAACATGGCGTCGGCCGAGTCCAACGCGGGAAGGCCGAGCATGGCTGACACTTCGTCGGCGGCGGCGCGATTGACGTCATACACCGCCGCCAGTTTCGTTCGTGGGTGTGCAGCGATATTGGCCGCATGCATGCGCCCGATGCGCCCGCAACCGAGCACGCCAATTCTCAGCATTGCATTCCTCCGCAACAATATTTTTGCAATGATCGTTGCAAAGAGGTTGATTTGTCAATGACTATTTCGTAATAGTCTGCACAACGGAAATTCGCCAGGGAGGAAGCGATGACGAAGACCATTCGTCTGACCATGACGCAGGCGCTCGTGCGCTATTTAAGCAATCAATTCACCGTTATCGACGGCAGCAAGGCTCCGCTGTTTGCGGGCGTGTTCGCCATTTTCGGTCACGGCAATGTCACCTGCCTGTCCGAGGCCTTGGAGGCCGCGCAGGACGTCCTGCCAACATGGCGCGGCCAGAACGAGCAGTCGATGGCACTGGCTGCGATCGGGTTCGCGAAAGCGAAGCGCCGGCGCCAGATCATGATCGCCGCTACCTCTATCGGCCCGGGCGCTCTGAACATGGTGACCGCCGCAGGCGTCGCCCATTCAAATCGGCTTCCGGTACTGATGCTTGCCGGCGACACCTTTGTCAGCCGCCGGCCGGATCCGGTGATGCAGCAGGTCGAGCACTTCGGCGATCCTACAGTAAACGTCAACGACGCGTTCAAGGCGGTGACTCGCTACTGGGACCGTATTGTCCATCCCGAACAGATCATCTCCTCGCTGCCCCAGGCGGTCGCGGTTCTGCTTGATCCGGCCGACTGCGGGCCGGCTTTCATCGCCCTTCCCCAAGACGTGCAGGAGGTCGTCTGGGATTATCCCGAGTCCTTCTTCGAACCCACGGTCCATGCGATTCCGCGCCCCCGGCCGGATCGCGCGCGTCTCGAAGAGGCGGTGCGTCTTCTCAAGGCGGCAAAGCGTCCGCTGATCATTTCAGGCGGCGGCGTGCGTTACTCCGGTGCGGAGGCCGCTGTTGCGAAATTCGCCGAGGCGCGCGGTATTCCGCTTGCCGAAACCATCGCCGGTAGGGGCACGGTGACGCACGACCATCCTGCCCATGTCGGGCCCATTGGCATCGTCGGCTCGACATCGGCGAACGCGCTTGCGGGTGAGGCCGATGTGATCCTGGCCGTCGGCACGCGGCTCATGGACTTCACGACGGGATCGTGGAGTGCGTTCAGCCCCGACGCCAAATTCGTCTCGATCAACGCCGCGCGGTGGGATGCCACGAAGCACCGGGCTCTCGCCGTGGTCGGCGATGCGCTGGAAACCATCAACGAGGTCGAGGCCGCGCTCGGTGACTGGAAAGCCGAAAGCGGCTGGACCGAAAAAGGCAAGGTCGAGTTTGCCAAGTGGAACACCGCGCTCGACGGATTCCAAAAACCCACGAATGACCCGGTTCCGACTTACGCGCAGGTCGTCGGCGTGGTCAACGCGAAGGCCGGCGAGCGGGATCTGCTGATCACCGCGGCAGGCGGGCTTCCCGGGGAAGTCATGAAGAACTGGCGCGTGAAAGAGCCGAACACCTTCGACTGCGAGTTCGGATTTTCCTGCATGGGCTATGAGATCTCAGCCGGATGGGGTGCGGCGATGGCGGATCCGAGCCGCACGCCAATCGTGATGATCGGCGACGGCACCTACATGATGATGAATTCCGACGTCTACTCATCGGTCCTCGCCGGCCACAAGATGATCCTGATCGTCTGTGACAATGGCGGTTATGCGGTGATCAACCGGCTGCAGAATGCCAAGGGCGGCGCGTCGTTCAACAACATGATCAAGGATTGCCGGGTCAAGGAGCCGTTTTCGGTCGACTTCGCCAAGCACGCCGAGGCCATGGGCGCCCTCACGCGGCGGGTAGAGAGCCTTGCGGATCTCGGCCAGGCTGTGGAGTGGGCCAAAGGGACGGATCGCACCACCGTGATCACCATCGTCTCCGATGGCTACACCTGGACACCCGGCGACGCCTGGTGGGATGTCGGCGTGCCGCAGGTCAGCGAGCGGGCCGAGGTGCGCGAGGCCCATTCGATTCAAGCCGAAGGCCGCAAACGGCAGCGCATCGGAGTCTAGGTTTTTCGGACGCCCCCTGGGGCGTCCTCTGCCGGAACGATGCCACACTCCCTGAGCATTGTTCCGGCAGTTTTTTCGCGGCGCCAAAAGTGGGCGGCGGCAGCTGGAATGATGATGGAGATCAAGATGAGAGCCAAGCTCGGCATCGCGCCGATCGCCTGGTGGAACGATGACCTCGCCGAATTGAGCGACGACGTTTCGCTGGAGGAGTGTCTGCGGCAGGCCCGTGAGGCCGGCTTCGCCGGCATGGAGACCGGCCGCCGCTTCCCGATGGACGCGGCGGTTCTCGAGCCCATTCTGAGGCAGCACGGCATGAGCGTCTGCGGCGGCTGGTTCTCCGGTCTGCTGCTTGACGGCGATATCGAAGCGGAGAAAGACCGCATCGCCCAGCAGATGCAGCTCTTCCAGGCCGTCGATGCCCCCTGCATCGTCTACGGCGAGACTGCAGGCACCATACAGGGTGATCGCTCCGCGCCGCTTTCCACCAAGCGGCGGCTCTCGGAAGACGAGATCAGAATCTATGGTCGCAAGATGACTGCCTTCGCCGAATGGTGTTCGGACGAGGGCATGCCGATTTCCTACCACCACCACATGGCCGCGCCGATCGAGACCGAGGAAGAGCTCGACTTCCTGATGAAACATTCCGGCGAGGGTCTGGCCCTGCTTTACGACGCCGGCCACATGGCCTTTGCCGGCGGCGACGTGCTGCGGGTGGTCGACAAGCACCACGCCCGCATTTCGCATGTACACACCAAGGATATCCGCCAGGCAGTCGTGGACGGGCTCGACCGCACCCGGGAAAGTTTTCTCGACGCGGTGGTCAAGGGAGCCTTCACCGTGCCCGGCGACGGCTCGCTCGACTTCGAGGCGATCATCAAGCGCTTGGCGAGCCACGGCTACGAAGGCTGGTTCGTCGTTGAAGCCGAGCAGGATCCCGTCAAAAGCCCGCCGCTCGAAATGGCGAAAATAGGTCACAAGGAATTGCTGCGCGTCATGGCCGCGGCTGGCTACACAGTGGAGGACAAGGCATGAACCGGATGGATGGTAAGATCTGCGTCGTCACCGGATCGACGCAAGGACTGGGCGCGGCTATCGCTCGCCAGCTCGCCCGAGCCGGAGCCGCTGGCCTCGTCACACTTGGTCGTAACGAAACCAAGGGCCGCGCGGTGGCCGCAGACATTTCGCACGCCACGGGCGTGCCCGTGCACTATGTCAACGCCGATCTTGGCAATGTCGAGGATTGCCGCCGCGTGATCGCGGAAGCGGAGCGCGTTTTCGGAAGAATCGACGTGCTGGTCAATGCAGGCGCGCGGACGGACCGAGGCACGATCCTCGACACGTCGCCAGAATTGTTCGACGCCCTGTTCGCCGTGAATGTACGCGGACCTTATTTCCTCATGCAGGAAGCCATCCGGCACATGATCGGCCATGGCATCGAGGGTGCGATCTGCAACATCGGCTCGATTTCGCAGCAGGCCGGCCAGCCCTTCATCAACGTCTACTGCGCCACCAAGGCGGCACTGGCGACACTGACCCGCAACACGGCATTTTCCGTCATGAAGAACCGCATCCGCGTCAACCAGCTGGATATCGGCTGGATGGCGTCCGACCACGAGCGGGAATTGCAGGCGAGCGAGAAGGGCGATCCCGACTGGGAAGCGAAAGCCGTTGCACACCTGCCCTTCGGACGCCTGATCGACCCCCGCGAGGCGGCACGAGCGGTCAACTTTCTCGTTTCGGACGATGCGGGTCTCATGACGGGTGCGGTGGTGGATTACGACCAGACCGTGCTTGGCGCCGCACCCGGTCCCATGGCCGTGCCTGAGAAGGCGATGGCGCTCTGAAGCCATTGGAACCGTCGAAGCGGAGACGGAAAAGAAAGCAGCTGCCCTGTGAGGACCCACATCACTCTTCTGGGCGGCTCCGATAACGGATGAACCGGCGGCCCTGCCGCCAGAAGGAGAGCAAGATGCGGACCATTAAGGGGCCAGCTGTGTTTCTGGCTCAATTCGCGGGCGACGAAGCACCGTTCAACAGCATCGAGGGATTGGCCGGCTGGGCCTCGGCCAAGGGCTTCAAGGGCGTGCAGATACCGACCTGGGACAAGCGCGTCATCGATTTGAAGCAAGCGGCTGAAAGCCAGACCTATTGCGATGACTATGCCGGCAAGCTCGCCGAACACGGCCTGGTTGTCACCGAACTGGCGTCGCATCTGCAAGGTCAGCTTGTGGCCCTGCATCCCGCCTACGATCATCCGGCGGATTCCTTCGCCGCACCCGAGGTGCGGGGCAATCCGGCCGCACGGCAGGCGTGGGCAGTCGAGCAGCTTCATCTCGCCGCCAAGGCGTCGAGGCGTTTCGGCATAGACCGCCATGTCACCTTCTCAGGTTCGCTGCTGTGGCCGTTCCTCTATCCCTATCCGCAATGGACGGATGGGCTGATCGACGACGGTTTCGATGAGCAGGCTCGGCGCTGGCGGCCAATCCTTGATGCCTTCGACGAGAGTGGCGTGGACCTGTGCTACGAAATCCATCCTGCCGAAGACCTGCATGACGGGCTGACCTTCGAGATGTTCCTGGAGCGCGTCGGCAACCATCCGCGCTGCAACATCATGTACGACCCCAGCCATCTCGTGCTGCAGGCGATCGATTATCTCGCCTACATCGACCACTATCACGAGCGCATCAAAATGTTCCACGTCAAGGATGCCGAGTTCCGGCCGGACGGTAAGACCGGCGCCTATGGCGGCTTCCAGCCCTGGATCCGGCGCGCCGGCCGCTTCCGCTCCCCAGGCGACGGACAGATCGACTTCAAGGCGATTTTCTCGAAACTCTCCGGCTACGACTTCGACGGCTGGGCGGTGCTCGAGTGGGAATGCTGCCTCAAGAATTCAGAGGACGGCGCGGCCGAGGGAGCCCGCTTCATCGCCGATCACATCATCCGCGTTTCCGAACGCGCCTTCGACGACTTCGTCAAGGCCAGTGCGGACCGCACGATCAACGATGCCATTTTAGGTATCGACAGGGGGCACGCTCGTGACTGCTGATTTTCAGCGACCGCTTCGGCTCGGCATGGTCGGCGGCGGCGAAGGCGCCTATATCGGCAACATCCATCGCATCTCCGCCCGGTTCGATGGCGCCTTCCAGCTTGTAGCCGGCGCGTTCGACGCGGATGCAGCGCGCGGCCACCGCTTCGCGGCAACGCAAGGTATCGATCCCGCCCGATCCTATGACGACTTCAAGGCCATGATCGCCGCGGAAAACGATCGCGAGGATCGCATCGACGTGGTGGCGATCTGCACGCCAAACCACACCCATTTTCCGATCGCCAAGGCTTTTCTCGAGGCCGGCTACGAGGTGATCTGCGAAAAGCCGCTGACTAACACACTCGAAGACGCGATCGCGCTCGAGCAGCTGGTGCGCGAGACCGGACGCTTCATGGGCGTGACCTATACCTATTCGGGGTATCCGATGGTGCATGAGGCGCGCGAGATCGTGGCAGCAGGCAAGCTTGGCGCGATCCGCATCGTGCAGGTGGAGTATCCCCTGGAATGGATGGCGACGGCCATCGAGACCGCCGGCAATGTCCAGGCCGCCTGGCGCACCGACCCGAAGCGATCGGGGCGTGGCGGCTCGATCGGCGACATCGGCACGCACGCCTATCATCTGGCTGGCTTCGTGACCGGGCTGAAGCTGGAGTCCCTGACAGCAGACCTCGCTTCCTTCGTCGAGGGACGCGTGCTTGACGACAACGCCCATGTGCTGCTGCGCTACGAAGGGGGCGCGCGAGGGCTGCTTTGGTCGTCACAGGTCGCACTCGGCTGCTCGAACGGGATCCGGCTGCGTGTCTTCGGCGAAAAGGGCGGGTTAACCTGGTTCCAGGAGCAACCGAACGAGCTGATTTTCTCACCGCTGTTCGGTCGCACCGAGACCATCAAGCGGGGTGCTGACGATCTGAGTGAGGCAGCGAAGGTGCGAACCCGCACACCGCCCGGCCATCCCGAGGGCTATCTGGAGGCCTTCGCCAATCTCTATCGCGGCTTTGCCGAAGCCATCCACGCCCGTCGCGAGGGGCGCAAGGCAGCGGCAATAGGGTTGAACGTGCCGACCGCTTATGACGGGCTGAAGGGTGTGGCATTCGTCGATGCAGTCGTCGATAGCGCCGAAGCCGAAGGGCAGCCATGGCTGAAACCTCACGCCGTCTGACAGGCCATTGGGGGTGCGCCGACGCAAGGTCGGCGGGCCCTCAATCCTTCCGGGGAGTCTGGGTCAAAACTCAAGTAGCTGGCTACCCAAGTGGTCAGGATGGAAGGGGAGTTGCCCGCTGCCGGAACGAGAAGTTAGCGCCAATGGCGGCCGTTCGGAGGCATGTTCCGGAATGACTTCATTGGGGCTGGACGCGGAATGGCAGCTCTCGTGACCTTAGAGAGCGGACCGTAGGTGGGGTGGACGTCGTCACCACCTGACCTTTTCTAGCATTGAGTTCCAGCCGGTCTGCGGCGTAAGCGGAACGCGATCATGCTGCCGGCGCTACTCAATGCGATTTGATTAGTCGGCATAGCAATCTGACGACCAACGCTAGCTCTGCACGCGTGTCGAAGATTTTCAGGCTGGTCAACCACGTTCGTGGCTTGGCGGCAAAGGACGCCCGCCCCGAACGCGCATACTATCCTGAAAGAACTTCTTCATCTCGCGAAAAGCGGAGAATCCAAAACAGCGGGCAAGCCTTGTCGGCGCAGTAGTGCCCACGCCACAGCGGCGGGCAATCGCGGCCGCGCTTTCAAATGCAATGATCTCCGGCTTTTCAAGTGCTTGCCGAGCTACCTTCTCGAGAGCGGGGGTCAATCGAAGCTCGCGCTTCGCGATCGCAGTTTTGATCTCATCAAGACATTTGGGTCTGTGTGCAAGTACAGGCGATTTCATCCGAAACCCTCCAGACCTTCGAAGAATCGGTAGCCAGCTAGCCCTGAAATCCAGCCCATGACGGCAAGGCGTTCACGAGCCACGTCAGCCCAATCGCTCTGAAGCAAACGATCCAGGCGACGCGGGGAATACGACGGTCTTGTTCCCGTTGAGGAAAACCCGACGATGGATATGGGCGTGGATTGCCCGGGCGAGCACCTGTGCCTCGACGTCGCGGCCGAGGCTGACATAGTCCTCGCTGGACTGCGCATGCGTCACGCGGATCGTGTCCTGCTCGATGATGGGTCCTTCGTCCAGGTCAGCCGTCACGTAATGCGACGTAGCCCCGATCAGCTTCACACCTCGGTCGTGGGCCTGTTTGTACGGATTGGCGCCTTTGAACGAGGGCAGGAAGGAATGGTGGATGTTGATGATCCGGCCAGACATTTTCTGGCACATCTCGTCCGAGAGAACCTGCATGTACCGCGCCAGGACGACCAACTCGGCGCCCGCGTCCTCGACCACGCGCATCTGATGTGCCTCTGCCTCGGCCTTGTTCTCTTTCGTTACCTTGATGAGGTGAAACGGGATGTCGTGGTTCACGACGACCTTCTGGTAGTCCATGTGATTGGAGATCACTCCGACGATGTCAATCGGAAGCGCTCCGATACGCCAGCGATACAGAAGGTCGTTGAGGCAATGGCCAAACCGCGAGACCATTATGATGACCCTGCGCTTGACGCTCTCGTCGAAGAATTCCCACTCCATGCCGAACTGCGAGGCGATTGCTTTGAAGCCCGAACGGAGTTCTTCCAGCCCCCATCCGCCTTCGGAGCGGAAGCTCACCCGCATGAAGAAGTTGCCGGTGTCGGCGTCGTCGAACTGCGCGCTGTCAGTAATGTTGCAGGTTTGGTCGGCGAGGAACGTCGAGATCGCCGCGACAATCCCCCTGGTTGAGCGGCATTTGACGCGAAGTGCAAAGTTCAACATTGGCTCTCTTCCTGGGCGGACTTACGCCTGAAGGCTGCGGCGGAACGCCGTCAGCGTATTGGAAAGCAGGCAGGCGATCGTCATGGGGCCGACGCCGCCAGGGACCGGCGTTATGGCGCCGGCGTGGGCCGCCTCTGCGAATGCGACATCGCCCACGAGCTGCGGCTTACCGTCTCGCGTCACGCGGTTGATGCCGACATCGATCACGACCGCACCTGGCTTGATCCAATCGCCTCGGATCATCTCTGCCCTTCCCACTGCTGCCACCAGGATGTCGGCTGACCGGCAAATGCTCGCCAGATCGCGGGTATGCGAGTGCGCGATGGTGACGGTGCAGTTTCGGACAGCAGCAACTGGGCCATCGGCTTGCCGACGATGTTGCTGCGGCCGATGATGATGGCATGCAGTCCGGACAGGTCGCCGAGCCTTTCCTTCAGGAGCATCAGGCAACCAAGTGGTGTGCACGGCACCAGCGCCTCCTGGCCGGTCGCCAAGCTGCCGGCATTTTGGATATGAAATCCATCAACGTCCTTGCTCGGCACAATGGCATTGAGCACAGCGCTTGCATCGATCTGCGGCGGCAACGGGAGTTGCACGAGGATGCCGTGCACTGCGGGATCGCCGTTCAGCTTCTCAATCAACCCGAGGAGGTCATCTTCGGTGGTCCGCACGGGCAGCCGGTGCTCGAAGGAAGCCATCCCCGCGGCAATAGTCTGGCGATGCTTTGAGGAGACATAGACGGCGCTGGCCGGATCGTCACCCACCAGTACGGCCGCCAGACCAGGCAACAGGCCGGTCTCGCTTGCCCGCTGATGGAGGACGAGCCCGTCCCTCCCCATTTGAAGGATGTCTCTGGATCTGGTTTAGGCTTTCGCCTGCTCCAGGAATTGACGGTATTCCGCCTCCGCGATCGCAACATTGTGCTGCGGCTGCGGGTAGGCTCCCGAACCGACGTCGGCGACGAATTCCTTGAACGCCGCAATCCGCTCCTGTTGGAGCCGCGCATACTCGGCCGCGAAATTGCGATAGGTCTTGGCATGGCGCGGCTTATGGCCATCGGTATGGCCAAGCACGTCCTCGGCGAACAGATATTGCGCATCGGCTCCCGGCCCGGCCCCCATGCCGAGCATGATCATCGAAGTGTTCTTCGAGATGAATGCACCGACTTTGTCAGGGACAACTTCAAGCTCGGCGCCGAAGCAGCCGATGGCCTCAAGCTGCTTCACCTGCTGCCAGACTTTCAGGGCTTCCTGCCCGGTCTTGCCCACCGCCCGAAAGCCTGTCCAGGTGATGTAGGAAGGAATGAGGCCGACATGTGCGACGATTGGCACGTGATTATCGCATAATGTCTTCTGGATGTCATAGGAGGCAGCGCAATAGAAGCAGTCACCTCCCATCGCTGCGAAGTGGAAAGCTGCTCGCAGATAATCCTCGGCAGTTGCGAGAGGTCGGCCCTCAAAGGTTCCCCAGCCACCATACGGCAGACCGACCTGGACGAAGCAGCGCCCAGCCGCCTCACGCATTTGACGACTGAAAAAGCGCCCCTCGATCGACAGCATCTGGATCCCCGCCGCGTTCGCGGCCGCGGCCTCTTCTTCCGTGGTGACATAAAGCATCGAGATCTTCTCGCCGCGCGCCTTCATGGCACGAATGTCTGCGACGGTGGGCCGGGTGTTCTTGGTGACCATTCTTGTTCCTCAGACGGTGAAAGCTTCGCGGAAGGCTAGTAGCGCCGCCTCGGGATCACCGGAGGCAAACGCCTCCATCCCAACCGGCCCGCGGTAGCCCATGTCTTTAAGCGCGCGGGCGATGCCCCGGTAATTGATCTCGCCGGTGCCGGGCTCCATGCGTCCGGGAACGTCGGCCACCTGGACCTCGCCGATCCAAGGCAGACAGGCGCGACAGAGCGCGATCAGATTCCCTTCGCCGATCTGCGCATGGTAGAGATCGAGATTGAGGCGCAGGCCCGGTCGGTTGACGCTCGACACCAGCGCAAGTGTGTCTTCGGCGCGCCCAAACGGCACGCCGGGATGGTCGACCGGAAGGTTCAGATTCTCCAGCGTGAAGGTCACTCCCTCGGCCTCGGCTAGATCCGCGATACGGTTCAGCGTCTCGCGCGCCTTCAGCCACATCGCGCCGGTTATCGTTTCGCAAGGCGTGACCGGCATGCCGCCATCGCCGAGCCCAGTGCCGTGCAAATTGAGCCGCGCGACGCCGAGGCGCTTGCCAACCCCCGCCGTCTCCTTTGCTGTCTTCAACAGTTCGGCGGCACCCTCGTCGTCGGCAAGCCTGCCGCGCAGATAGCCGTTCATGATCGAGAAGATCGCGCCGGATTTCTCCAGCATTGCGAGGTCGTGATCGGGCCAGTTCCAGAGGCCGACCTGGAAGCCTATTTCGGTGAGGCGCTTGACGCGCCATTCCATCGGCCGGTCGCGCCAGAGCATCTCGGCGCATGCCGCAAGCGTAAAGGTATCGGACATGTCAGACCTCGATATACACGCGGCCGTCCTCGACCTTTGTCTTGTAAGTCTTGAGGTTCTCGCACGCCGGTGGCGTCTCTACTTCGCCGGTCGTGAAGTCGAAAACGGAAGCATGCTTGGGGCACTCCACCGTATTCCCCATGACAAGACCGTCGGCAAGGTGGATCTTCTCATGCGTGCAAAGCCCGTCTGTACAATAGAATTCGTCCGCGTCGTTGCGGAAGATTGCGAAGGTACGGTCGCCATTCTCGAAGCGCTTAGCTTCCTCGGCTTCGATTTCATCAGCAGCACAAGCGTCAACCCAGGGCATTGATTCTCTCCTCAGATATCTTGCGGTTTGAAGTCTGCGGGAGCGGACGGCATCACGCCCTGGAGCAGCGCGACGGACTTCTCGAGTCCCTCCAGCGAATTCAGAAGGACGTCTTCGTGCTCGATGGAAAGCCAGCCGTCATAGCCAGCCATCTTGAGTCGGTAGCAGAACTGCCGCCACCACTCCTCGCCGTGCCCGAACCCAAGTGTAATGTAGCTCCAGGACCGTGCCGGAATGTTCATCAGGCTCCCATTCTCAAGCAGCGAGGTCGTTGCCTGAACCGGCCGGTTGAGCATCGTATCCTTGGCGTGAACGTGATAGACGGCCTCGCCTAGCGCGTCGGCGGCAGCGAGAGGATCAGCGCCCATCCAGAACAGGTGCGAGGGGTCGAGATTGGCGCCTAGGACAGGTCCGACCGCTTCCCGCAGTTTCAGGAGCGAGGGCACGTTGTATACGCACTGATTGCCGTGGAGTTCGAGCGCGATGCGATCGACACCGTTTTCCTTCGCCAGCGCCGCGATCTCGGTCCAGAAGGGTATCAGCTTATCTTCCCATTGATATCTAAGGATGGTCTGCGTTTCCGGCGGCCAAGACGAGACGACCCAGTTCGGCATGCTGTCGCCAGCGCTGCCAGCCGGCAGACCGCTCATGGTGCAGACGGTGCGAATGCCCATCTCTCCGGCGACGCGGATCGTGTCTTTCAATCCTTGGCCTTGGGCCGGATCGGTCGGGTGCAGCGGATTGCCGTTTGCGTTGAGGCTGATGATCTCCAGGCCGCGTTCCTCGAAGGCTGCAGCAAACCGCTTCTGCGCTTCCCTGTTACCCAGCATGGACGAAAGCCGGAAATGCGGGGCGGTCGACCAGCCGCAAGTGTTCACCTCGATGCCGGACACCCCCATGCGCTGGGCATGATTGAGCACCGCCTCGAACGGCAGATTGCCGAGACTGTCTGAAACGAAACCCAGCTTCACGCGTAGAACTCCGGCTTTGCAATCATCTGCACAGGCGTACGACGGGCTTCCTTCAGCGCTACCACGCCGGCCTCGGCAACGACGGCGGCGCAGTAGCCGTCCCAACAGTCCGAGGCGGTCGCGGGGAACTCACCAGTCATGACGAAGCGAAGGAAGTCGCGGTTCTGGCGGCGATAGGCATCGTAATAGCGGGTGCGCCAGTCGGCGTCGTAGCTTGTGCTTTGGGTAAGCGCTGACTCCGTTCGGGTGTAGGCAACGTTGTTGGTTGCCACCGCTCCGCGCTCGCCGATCAGTTCGGCGCGGACGTCATAGCCATAGGCGGCGTTGTTGTTGATCTCGATGTTGACGAGCTGCCCGTCCACGGTTTCCAACACCATGAAGACAGGTGCGACACGCGCGTCCGAGCGGCGCGGCTGGAACGCGGAAATAGAGACATATTCAGTGCCGAGCACATATCGCACGACATCGAATTCGTGCGGGGCCGAATTGGTGATAGCCATCGCGCCGGTGAAGTCGGCCGCAGGCGTTTCAACATTGCGGTGAAAATTGTGCATCATCAGCGCCCGGCCGAGATGACCATTATCGAGCGCTTGCTTCATTTCCTGATAGGAGCGGTCGTAACGCCGCATGAAGCCGAGCTGGACGAATTTCGCCCCCGCTTTCTGTTCGGCCTCCATCACGGCGATGCAGTCAGCCGACGCTTGTGACAGGGGTTTTTCGCATAGGACGCGCTTGCCGGCGGCAATGCAGGCCATCGAGAGCGGCGCATGCGTGAAATCGGGACTCGCAATGATCACGGCGTCCACGTCTTGCCGCGTGATGGCGTCCTTGGGGTCGGTGGCAATATCGATGGCGCCACACGCGCCGGCAACAGAACGAGCGCGCTGCTCATCCATGTCGCAGACCAATTGAAGGGTTGCGCCGGGCAGCTCCTCGGCAATTATCTTGGCATGATCCGCGCCCATCAAACCGGCGCCGATCACTGCAATGCGGATTGTCATTTCTGTCCTGCTTTGCTTTTCCGAATTTACGGGCAACGGCCAACTCAGCGGCATGGAGCCACGCCTGGTTGGCGCCTTTAAGAAATCTAACGAGCGGCTGGACCCCCCAGCACCTGGAGGGACGGCGGATGGCCTTCATGCTCGGCCATGTAACCCTCGACCTGGGCTTCGAGGTCGGCCATGGTCTCGCCGCCTGCCATCAGATCTGTGATCTCCTCGCGGGACCTTTGGCCTTTGCGGAAATCGGCGGCGATGGCGCCGCGGATCAGCACCGCGAAATGATCGCCGACGGCCATGGCGTGCATGACCTGATGGGTGATGAAGACCACCGCCAGGCCGCGCCTCTTCGCCTCGTTGACGATACGCAGCACATGCGAGGCCTGCTTGACGCCGAGCGCTGCGGTCGGTTCGTCCAGGATCAGCAAGCGCGCTCCAAAATACACAGCACGGGCAATGGCGAGCGACTGGCGCTCGCCGCCGGACAGTCCCCCAACCAGGCGGTCACCGTCATCGATGCGGGTGATTCCGAAATCGCGTACCGCTTTCACCGCGATTTCGTTGGCGAGCTTGCGGTCGTAGATCTTGAACGGTCCCCAGCCTTTGGTCGGCTCTACGCCGACGAAGAAGGACCGCCCGATGCTCATCAGCGGGAAGGTGCCGCCGAACTGGTGCACTGTGGCGATTCCTTGTGCCTGGGCCTCCCGAGGTCCAGAGAAGGTCACCGGCTGACCGTCCATCAGTATCTGGCCGCTGGTGGGTTTGTGGACACCGGCGAGCGTTTTGATGAGGGTCGACTTGCCGGCGCCGTTGTCACCGAGCAGACAAAGAACTTCGCCAGCGCGCACCGTCAGCGAAATATCGTGCAGGACGTCGATTGGTCCGAAGGACTTGTTGACGTTTCTCAGTTCGAGAATGGCAGGTTTATCGTTCATGGCGGGCTCATCTCCCATCTGCGATCCGGCTGGCCTGACACCGTTGATAGGCGAGGAAATTGACGGTCGATGCTCGTTGATCGATGCGAGCCCATTGCTTGGCTGCGGTAGCAGATCTTTTTTCATGGGTTTGCTGGCTCCCGCGGCACGCTTCGCTCGCGCCGCGGCCTGAAATACAGAGCCAGGTCGCGGAAGGACTGGTTCATCATCACCGCCACCAGAAGCATCACGCCGATGATCAGGTTCGACCAGTTCCGGTCAATCTGGGTGAAGTAGATGCCCTGGCTGACGATGGCGAAGGTGATGGTGCCGACGAAGACACCCACGACCGACCCGAAACCACCGGTCAGCAGCACGCCGCCCACGACCACGGACACGATGGCGTTGAAGATAAAGCTCATGCCACCGGAGACCTGGGCGGAATTGAACAGGATCGCCTGACAGATGCCGACAAAGGTGGCGCTGACTGCGGACAACACAAACAGCGCAATGGTCACGCGGTCTGTCGGAATGCCGGCATTGCGGGCGCTGACGCGGTCGCCGCCCATGGCAAATAGCCAGTTGCCGTAACGGGTCTTGTGCAGAACGAAGCCTGTGATAGCAGCGAAGGCGACCCACCAGATTATGATGATCTGGTGACTGCCGCCGATCAACTGTCCAAAGAGGAATTTCGCCCAGTCCGGCGCGGTCAGGGCAACGCTGGCATTGCCGGTCAGAAGCACCGAAGCACTGAGCACCACCCCCTGCATAGCGACCAGCGTGGCCAGCGTGATGATCAGTGAGGGCACGGAGGTACGGATCGTCAGCAGACCGTTGACCAGGCCTACCGCCACGCCGACTGCCAGCGCTCCAGCTATCCCTACCCCTATTGGCAGTCCGTAGTAACCGGTGAGTATGGCAGTTGTCATCGAACCAACTGGGATCAGAGCGCCGATGGAAATGTCGAGTTCACCTGAGATCATCAGCAGCCCGACGGGAATGGCGACGATGCCGAGATTGGCCGCGAAATTGACCCAACTCGCCGCTCCAACGAGCGTACCCAGATTGGCGCCGCCGAATAGAACGAAGAACAGCACCACGCCAATAAGACTGAGGATCGAGCCGGCTTCGGGACGGCGCAGCACGGATTTGATCACGTCCATCACGGCTGCTTTCCTCTCTTCGAAGAATAGCTGAGCGCCAATTGCCGGAAGGTGTCGTTTGTCAGCACCGCGATCAAAAGAAGCGCGCCGATTATGATGCTTCCGATGTTGGGATCCAGGCTGGTGAAGTAGATGCCCTGGTTCACTATCGAGAAGGTAATCGTGCCAAACACGATGCCAATGATCGAGCCGAAGCCACCCGTGAGCAGAACGCCCCCAATGACCACACACATGATGGAATTGAAGATAAAGGACTGACCAGCCAGAACCTGCGCGCTCTGATAGACCATCACCTCGCTGACCCCGACGAAAGCGGCACTGAAGCCGGATAGCATGAACAGACCGATGGTCAGCCGTTTGGTCGGAATGCCAACGTTGCGCGCGCTTTCCTTGTCGCCACCGAGTGCATAGATCCAGTTGCCCAGGGGGGAGATGTGCAACAGCCAGAACAGGCCAATCACGAACAGCACCCACCACAGGATCGTGACTTGGAACATGCCCCCGAGATAGTCGCCGAAGATTGCCTTGGTAAGCGGGTCTGGCACCAGTGACACGCCGGTGCTGCCGGCGATCTTGACGGTGAGACCTAGCGTCAGGCCCATCGTGAGGAACATGGTGCCGATTGTGATTATGAGTGACGGGATGGTCGTTCTCGTCACGAAGAGCCCGTTGAGGAGGCCGACAGCGAGGCCGAGGCCAAGCGCGGCCGTTATGCCAAGCCAGTCGGGCAGCCCATAGTGACCCGAGATGATGGCAGCGGTAAGCGACGCTGCGGGGATCACGGCGCCGACCGAGATGTCGAGTTCCCCGGCGATCATCAGCAACCCTATCGGCATGGCGATGATCCCAATCTCGGACGCGATGTTCAACCAGCTGGCCGTACCGGCTGCCGATAGGAAGCCGCTTCCGCCGAACAGGCCAAAGAAAAGCAGAACCGCGACCAGGCCGAGGAACGAGCCCGACTCTGGTCGACGCGCCAGCCGGCCGAGGGCGAGTCCGGACCGCATGGGGTCCGCCGCCTGGATCGATGTGGAAGTCACGGGATGTGCCATTGGGTAATCCGCGAGCCGGCGGCCAGCCACGATGAGGCCGCCGCAGGGAGATGGAATGGCCGCCCCCGCTCCATGCGAGGGCGGCACTGAACAAAGGGGCTATCGCGTCCCGGCTTTCACACCAGCGATGGTGGCATCTACGGAAGCCTTGTCGATGATGCCGGGTCCAGTCAGGATCTCACGAGTGGGCACCGTGAGGCCGTAGTTTACATTGCCGTTCAGGATCGCCACGGCGAGGTAGCCCTGCAGGTAGCCCTGCTGATCAATCGCGCAGGCCTGTTTGCCATCCTTGATGTTGTTCAGGATCGTCTCGTCGAAGTTGATGCCGCAGAGACGAACCTTATCACTTTTTCCGGCCTGGGTGAGGCCGTTCATGGCGGAGTTGGCGTCAACGTTACCGATGGTGAACACGGCGGTCACGTCCGAGTGCTGCAACAAATAGGCCTTCACAGCCTGCGCAACAGCTGTAGCTGAACCGAACGACGTGGCGGGCAAGGGCAACACGTCGGCCTCGCCGCCGCCATTCTTCATTCCCTCTTTGAAGCCACCACAATAAGCTTCGATGTTGGCGGCACCCGGGAGGGTGTTAATGCAGACACCTTTCTTGCTGCCGGCTTTGGCCAGGTACTCGCCGCCCGCGACGCCACCCTTGTAGTCGTCAGAGCCGACGTAGTTCAGCGCGCCGAGGCGATCGGCCGCCTTCAACCCGCCAGCATTGTAGATGACCAGGGGAATGCCGGCATCCTTGACGGCCTTGAACGCAGGATCCATTGCTTCTGGCACCCAGTCCGGACCGACAATGGCATCGGCTTTCTGGTCGATGGCTTGGCGGATCAGCTCAGCGGCGTCGACGCCCAGATTGTCATAGTTCTGCGGCCCGAGCCAAGTGACCTTGCCACCCTGGGCCTCGACAACTTTGCCAGCGTCTTCGGCGCCTCGCTTGACGATCGACCAGAACGGATCGTCCGGTTTGCCGCCGATGACGAAGATATTGGCGGCGAGCGTCGCGCCGGTACTGAACCCGATTAGCACCGCTGTCGACACAAGCGTCTTGAAAAGATTCATAGTCTTCCTCCCATTTGCCCCTTGGGGCTTTTCAACTAAAATTCTGGCTGTCCCGGGCCCGCTCCTCACGGGCACAGTCGAAACAGCGATTGGTTCATCATTCCGCCGGCATTCCAGATGCGGGATCGCTGCTGCCTTCCTGCTGGCTCCGCATTTTTTCCTTCTTCTTGCGGAAGCGGGCCTTCATGGCCTCGTCGGCTTCCTTGCTGCCGTCGTGCCAAGTTCCGAACAGCTTATCGAGGGGTACCAGCCCATCGCCGCCGTAATTCACCTCGAAATACTTGTGGTGCAGGTAGTGCACGTAGGAATGGCTATCGAGCTTAAACTTGTCGGTGATTTCGAATGTCTCGAAACCGAGATGACCGTTCACTGCCCCAAATCCCGCTCCGTGCAGCGTGAAGTAGGCGCAGACCGGGTTGGATGGGATCAACAGGTGCAGCCAGGCTTCGGCATGATAGAGGAAGCCTTCGACTGGGTGCATCGACAGCGACGACCAGGGACTTGGATTGATCGAGTTATGGTGGACCGAATGCACCCATTTGTAGAGCGGCGGCCAATGGATTGCCCGGTGAAGGAAGAAGAAATAGACCTCATGCACGGCCGGCGCGATAAGCACCAGGAACGAGAGGTAAAGCCAATTCGTCGTCCATGGCAGCCAGACCGCCCAGCTGTTTGCATAGACCCACAGCATCACGATCTCGACCACTGTCCATAGTGGTATCGTGGCGAAAAACGAGCGGGTGAAATTGTCGATGTTCTGGCTTTGAAACCAAAACACGTCAGACGGCGCGTCCGAAGGGAATTTTGGATTATATTTGAAGCGGTTCTGTTGCTTGCGCTGGAAGTAATAGCGCAGCTCGAAGAAGCCGTAGAAGAAGAATATGCCGGCGGCGTTTAGGCCGTATAGCCAGAAGTAGTTGAGAACTGACAAGGTCGCGAGGCTCTGCCAGCTTGGGATAAGGAAGTTCACCCAAATAATCGACGTGGCAATATGAAAGGCGTTCCACGGCCAAAGAAATTCAGGAATCCACGCCACCACCTTCTTTGCATTGAACGGACGATGCCACATCGGCGCCGGCTCGGCCCGGCGATGCGGAGCCCAGTTACCGCGTTTATCGCGCGTTCCATACTGAAGGTCATCCATCGTAACAGCGCCTCCCTGCGGAGCTATTCCCAACTGGGCTCGTCAAAACATCGGCCCTCAATTGGGTGGCATTCATATCGGAGGCTTGATATTTCTAGAAGGCGAAAATAGTATCAAAGCGACATTTGTATCATTTAATATCAGTCATGATGATATAGATGGGATGGAGCTCATGAGGCGACCGACAATCCACGATCTCGCTACTGCGGCAGGCGTTTCGGTGGCGACCGTGAATCGAATTCTAAGTGGCACCGTTTCAGTACGCCCGAAGACCGTCCAACGAGTACAAAGCGCAGCGGAGGAAATTGGGTTTTACGGAATCGGAGCCATTGATGATCGGGCTCGTAAAATATCTCCACACTACCGATTGGGCTTCCTGCTTCAGCAGTCGACCCGTGATCTCTACCAATTGTTCGGGAAGAAGATTATTGCCGCCTGTCGCGAGCGTCGCGACGAGGTCATCGATCCAATAGTCGACTTCGTGGATCTGCTGACGCCGGAGACAATCGCGAGCCGTCTGATTGCGCTGGGCGATTCATGCGACGCCGTTGCGGTGGTCGCGGCAGATCATCCCATCATTGGCCAGGCCATCCGTTCGCTGAAGGAGATGGGCAAACCGGTTGTCTCCTACATCACGGATCAGTCCGCGCCGGAAAGGGCCGCATATGTAGGCACCGACAACTGGAAGCTGGGGCGCACTGCAGCCTTCCTGATTACCCAAACCACTCACGGCCCGGGTCGTATAGCGGTTTTCATAGGCAACCACCGGTATCAATGCCAGGATGTGTCAGACGCCAGTTTCCGTTCCTATTTGCGCGAGCACGCTCCACGGCTAGCGGTAGAGGAAAGCCGTCCGACCCACGAGGAAGCCAGTGAGGCCTATCGAATGGTGACTGAGCTTCTGAAATCGACTGACGATCTTGTCGGAATTCTGATCGTCGGCGGCGGAATAACTGGTGTACTTCGTGCCTTGAGGGAGGTGTCTCCTGAGCGGCGGTCCGGTATCAAAGTAGTATGCCGTGACATTGGACCCGAAACTCGAAAGGGACTGTCTGAGGGCCTGATCACTGCAGCTCTTTGCCACCCGCTCGAATCGACCTCGGCCCTTCTTGTCCAAACGATGATCGATGTCATTGGACCGCAAGCACCATTTGCCACCCTTCAGCGATCCATACCTTTTGAAATCGTCACGCCGGAGAATATCTGACGCAGATGTCAGCTACTGGCGCGGGCGTCCTGCGACCCGATAAGGATGTCCGCTTTCAGGTGACGCACAAACGGACCTCAACGGCTATATTTGGGCGCGAAGCGGCTATGCCCTGCTTCACCTGCGAGTCTGCTTCGGGTCAGATCGCGTCATCGAACCTTCGAAACTGAACGACCGCCAAGGTATCGAATTCGGTCGTTCAGAGTGGGTTTGAAGCAAATCAGAAATTCTGCTGACCCATGGCCTTTTCGATCAGCTTGTCGATCGATACCGCCAGCACGAGAAGCAGTCCCGTCACGATGAGGCGAACGTAGTTCTCGACGCCCATCAGGTTGAGCCCGTTCTGGACTGTTCCGATAACAAGCGCGCCCAACAGGGCCGCGTGAATGGAGCCGCGGCCGCCGAACAGGCTGACGCCGCCGATGACGGTGGCGGCAATTGATTCCAGCAGCAGCGTGCCGCCCCCTACTCCGCCACCGGAGAAGACGCCAACGCCTAGTGCCCGCGACGCGCCCAGTACGCCAGCCAGCGCAGCGATAGCGCCGGCAATAGCGAAGGCCGCCATCTTGATGCGCGCAACCTTGACGCCGGCCCGTCGCGCAGCCTCGTCATTGTTGCCGACCGCATAAAGATAGAGGCCGAACCGGGTTTCCTTGAGGATATACCCGCCTATCCCGAGCAGGATCGCAAAGATCAAAACCACGACTGGTATGCCCTGATGTGCGTTGAGGATCATCACGACGATGGCGCCAAAAATCGCGGCCGCGCCGAGCGGCAGCACAAATCGGCTGAACAGGGAAGCTTCCAGACCGGCGCGCTTTCTGCGGGCAATGCCCGACAGGACCAGAGCGGCAAACGCGACGAGCCCAATCGCCAGCGCGCTCCATGACGTGATCCCCGAAATCTTAGTCTCTGCAATCTTGTCGATACCGGTTCCCATCAAACCGTAGCGGGCGGTCGGAGGCAAAAGCACGAGTTGCAAGCCATTGAGAGCCAGTCCGAGCCCCAGCGTCACCACGAAGGACGGTACGCCGACAAACGTGACCCAGCGCGCCGAAAAGCTGCCGATAGCAGCACCCATTATGATTGCGACCGTCACCGCCAGCCAGGGCGAAACGCCGTAGTCGACAACCAGCTTGGCCATCAGGACCGATGTCACGCCGTTGATCGCTGCGACCGACAAGTCGATTTCCTTGACCAGCAGCACGAACATCAGACCGATCGCCATGATGCCCACAACCGTGCTCTGGACGAGCAGGTTCGACAGGTTCTGCGGTGTCAGGAAGACATTGCTCTGGAGCGCGAAGAACACCCACAGCGCCACCAGCCCGATTATGACGGGCAGCGCACGCATGTCGCTGTTGAGCACTTCGCCGATGGTGCGGCGTTTGACGTCACCGGAAGCGGCGGCCGAGTTTGCCATTCTTGACGTATCCTTCTGATACTTTTCGCCCCGCGGGGCTCAGCCAGCGAGGTTGACTGCCTCGTTGCCACCGACCATCGCGTTGACCACTTGCTCGCCTGTCACTTCACTCGATTTAAAACTCGCGACGTTCGCGCCCAGGCGCATGACCTCTATGCGGTCGGTGGCGTTGACGACGAAATTGTGGATGTCGTGGCTAACCACGACTATGCCGAGCCCTTCGTCGGCCAACGTGCGGACCAGGGCCGAGACCTGTTCGGCTGCGGAGTGGCTGAGTGCGGCTGTCGGCTCGTCGAATATGACGACCTTCGGCGTCCACAGAATGGAACGTGCGATGGCTATGTTCTGTCGCTGGCCGCCAGACATTGCTCCGACAGGACGCGTCAGTGACAGCTGGCCGAGTCGCATGCGCGTCAGCACCTCGCGGGCACGAACTTCGCACTCCGCACGCCGGATCCGTCGGCCGAACCATGTCGGACCGGTCAGCTCGCGCCCGAGAAACAGGTTCTGCACGGCGTCCAGATTGTTGCAGAGCGCTAGATCCTGATAGACGGTCTGGATCCCAAGGGCAGTGGCGTCGGCAGGATTGCCGATTTTCGCCGGTTGGCCTTCGATGGTGTACTCTCCAGAGTCGAAGCCGAAGACGCCCGCCATGATCTTGACGAGCGTGGACTTGCCGGCGCCGTTGTCGCCGACCAGGGCGACCACCTCGCCGGCGTGGACGTCCACCGAAGCCCCCTGAAGAGCATGGACCGACCCGAACGACTTACGGATATTGCGCATCGAAATTAGCGGCGTGGATTTATGCGCCGCACGAACATCGGCGCCGCCGCGGGTTGCTGCCGCTTTGACCATCAGGCTCCTCCCATCAGGTGACCGAAGGACAGCGAGCGCCGCTGTCCTTCGGTCGATCTCGCTATTTGTTGTTCTTCTTGCAGACTTCGGTGTCTTCGATGCCCTTGCAGATTTCTGGCCAGGTCCAGACGCCGGCGGTGACGACGTCCGAGAGATTATCCAAGGTGATGTTCTTCACCGGCAGGAAGACAGCCGGCACATCCATGAACTTGTTGTTCACTTTGCCGTTGATCAGATCCTTTGGCACTCCTTTGCCATTCAGGATCGAAGCCACGACGTCCGCCGCATAGGTCGCTTCAACCTTGAGATCCTTGAGCACGGAGTTGTCCTGCCATCCCTGTGCGACGTACCGCAACGCTTCAACGGTCGCGTCCTGTCCGCCGGTCACCAGCTTGTCGCCAGGCTTGGCCCCCTGGCTGATCAGAGCGGCAACCGAGCCTCCGGTGGTACCGTCATTCATGCCGAGGAAGACATCGACATCACCGCCATTGCGGGTCAGGCAGTCTTCGGCGAAAGATTGAGCCAGCGCCGGATCCCAGTTCTGCGTGTACTGCTCGCAGACGACCTTCACCTTGCCGGAATCGATCAACGGCTGAAGGAATTCGTTCTGGCCCTTTTCATACTGGCCTGTACCGTATTCGCCCTCATTACCCTTCACGCGCGCAACCTTGACCGGCGACTTCTTCATTGCGCTGATCAGCTCGGCGGCGCGCTTGCCTTGGGCTTGGCCAACTGACAATGAGTCGAAGACGACGTGCGCTTCGGCCTTGCCGCCGACCGCGTCGTGATCATAAAGGACCACCGGCACCTTCGCATCAGCTGCCGCCTTAAGACTGCCAGCGGCGAGGTTTGCGTCCGTCGCCGCGAGCACGATCACGCTGGCGCCTTGGGTGATGGCGTCTTCGACCAGCCGCTGCTGCCGCGCCGGATCCCCCTCGCCATTCTGCACGGTCACCTGAGCGTTCGGCGCCTTCTCCTTCATTGCCGCGACAAAGAACGGCGCGTCCCGGCTTGTGAAGCGAATTGTCGTGGTATTCGGCAGTAAAAAGAACACTTTCTTGGCATCTTGAGCATGTGCCGCCGCCAAGGCGCTTGCCATAGCGGTTGCCGTCAGAAATGCGGTCAGAAGTCGCTTCATAGTTTCCTCCCATGGAATACTCAGTTCGCCCCCCTTCACGACGGCACGGGGCACCCCCGAACCGGTTTAAGGATAGGCTGCAACGAAAATTGCAAGATATAAATATTCCGCAATGAACGATGTGTCAACGATGCGACAATGAAATCTTTGCATTGTGCGAAACGCGCAATTTCTATTGCGACATCCAGGCTCGACTGCACCTGGCGCGCTTGGTTCGCAACCGGAATGCCAAGGACGCGGAACGCCCGGGTTGTTGTCGGGGAACCGCTACTGCCCGGTGACGGTGGGTATGCGCGGACTGACAGCGTTGTTCTGCAGTCGCGCCGCGAGTGCAACCGTCAGCGCCTGGGCGAGGCACATTGGGGCGGCAAGCGAACGGGAAAAGGTATATTCATGCTCCGGTACGGCGAAGAGAACACTGGCGTTCTTGGCTAGCGGAGACAGCGTGCTGTCGGAAATAGCAATTATCGGAACTTCGCTGCGAGCGGCCTCTTCCACGACATTGACCACTTCATTGGCGTAGAAGCGAAAGGACACGGCAAACAAGACATCGGTCTTGCGGATCATGCGCGCCATATGCGTAGCAAGTCCGCCGCCGGGATCAAGCAGCACGCAACGTTTGCCCAGCATCGTCAAGATATAGCGGAGAAGTTCGACCACAGGCGTCGATCGCAACTGCCCGATCAGGTAGATCGCGTCGGCCTTTTCGAGAAGGGTCACTGCCTTGGCCAGATCCTCGGGTGGTATCTGTGTCAGCATGTCCTGAAGCGAGGCAATGTCGCGAACCACGAGGTCGCGCATGAATCCGACTTCGCTACGATCTGTTCGCGCTCCCAATTCGCCTTCCAGCGCCTTGATACGAGCCTCGAAGCCGGGCGCGGCGGTCGACAGGCGCTTCTGAAAGAGAGACTGGAGTTCCTTGAAGCCTTCATAACCGAGCGCCTGCGCAAAGCGCACGAAGCTTGAGGCATGCACTCCGCTGCTATCCCCAATTGCATTCACCGACCTGACAGCAACGTCGTTAGGATTCTGGGTGAGATAGAGCGCGATCTTCTGGTAGGATTTGCTCATTTCGTCGTAGCGGTCGTGGATGAGCCGGATGAGCTCTTCATAGTCACGCGGCGCTTCAGCGGTCGGTTTCATGTTGCACTCTTTCGCAATATTCATTGCACAATGACGCGTCTGCGTCGATTCTGCTAGTGAAATCAGGTGCAACATTGTTTAAGCAAAAGCGCGTGCATGTTGGCGATCAAGCCCGAGCCGCATCATGACCTAGATGCCGAAATCGGGAGGACAATCAACGCGCGAAGATGCTTCGTGCGAGGCCGTCCCTTGCTACCGACGTGAGGGTCGACCGGTCTTCACGCTGTTGCGGCTCGCCCCATCTGATTCACTGTCGGCAATCAGCGAAAGGTAGCGCTCGAGAGCCTTCGAGAACTTGGCTTGCCAGATCTCATGCGCAGTGCGGAGATCTCCGTCGCGCAAGCTTTCGAGTAGCTTGACGACATACTTCTCGGCGTCGCCCTTTCGGTCTGTATAGACAACGCCCAACTGATGGTTGAAGCGCCTCACATCTGCGGTCAGCTCGGAAAAGTAGCGGATGGTCCGCTGCAATCCCGTCGCGTCAATGATCGCTTGCTGGAACTCAAGATCGTTGCGAACGGTCTCGACCTGGCTATCGAGGTTAGCAAACTTGACGGCATTCTCAGCCAATTTTTCGAGACGCTTGAGGTCAACCGAAGCTAGGCGACCTGGTTCCGCGAGCAGATGGTCCAGGGCAATTTTTCCTAGGGCCATCCGGATATTGTAGACTTCGATGACGCTGTCTGCGTCCACCGCCCTGACAGATGCTCCCTTGTTCCGCTTGATCTCGACGAACCCCTCGCGAGCAAGCAGGCGCAATGCTTCCCGGACCGGATGCCGGGAGACGTTCAACATGTCGGTAAGCTGTTGCTCGACGAGCCGGTCGCCGGGCTTGAAGTGCCCGGCAATGATCGCGTTCCGGATTTGCTCCGCAGCGAACTGCGTGCTTTCCATCTGCGTCATGGGAGCCAGAATGGCGCCTGTTTCATTCGCGTGTCGCATCAAGATCCTCATAAGGCGACCGCAGGAGATCGGCTGCACAGGCATTCGGAATGTAGACTATATACGAATGCGATAATCTAATGAGAAGCCTGCCACTAAGCTATCCTTACGGAATAAGTGGAAAACGTTCTGTCCCGCCTGACTTGCCGTTAGAGCGAGACCACCAGGTTCTTCGCCGGAAGGGAGCCAGCACCACGATACGCAGTGAGCTCTATTTCGAAGAGATACTCAGGTCCGCCCAACGGACCACAGCTGACGCAGCTTGCCGGAGAGATGTCCCGGAACTTCTCGCCCATATAGGCCATGACTTCCGGGACGTCTTCCTGGCGCGGAATGAAGATGCGTCGCCGCACAACATCCGCAAGGCTGCTGCCGACCGCCTCAAGCGCGCCTTCGACGTTCTTCATCGCTTGCCTTGCCTGCTCGACGGCCGTCTTAGGCATCACACGGTCTTGTAGTCGCGTCCTGCGGTCAGGGACATGAAGATCCAGTTGTCGAGGGCGACGATCCGCGAATAGCCTTCCTTCTCTTCCAGGATGCTGCCGGACTTTAGAGCGGCGGACTTTCATGTGAGTCCATACCCTGCGGCTGCGAAGTAATTTCTGCATTCTGTTGGAGAGAAGAGATTGCAGAT
>NZ_JAMYLR010000052.1:0-39624 GCF_040318155.1 Mesorhizobium sp. M1307
GCTCAACTGCCTCTCCAAAGAATCCTTTCTCAGCCTAAACTCAACCCCAAAATCGCCATATGCGATTCCCCTGCCCTCGAGGGGGGAGATGTCGCCGAAGGCGACAGAGGGGGTCGGTTCGACCGGGCTCGTCTTCCTGCAACGGATGGAGGCTGGCGCTCGACGCGCGGCGACCCCCTCTGGCCTGCCGGCCATCTCCTCCTCAAGGGGGGAGATCACAGCTTCACCGCCCCGCCGCTCCATAAACCGGCGTCGCAATGCCTTCCATCCTCGCCTTGATCTGCAGCGCGACGTACTTCGAATAGAAGCGCGACAGCGCCAGATTGCCGCCGTGGAACCACAGCGCTTCCTGTGCCGTCGGCTTCCACATGTTGCGCAATTCGCCTTGCCACGGACCCGGGTCGCCTTTCACGCCCGAGCCAATCCCCCAGCACGGGCCGACCTTGTCGGCGACTTCGCGCGAGACGATCGCCGCCACGGTTTCGTTCATCGAGAGATAGCCGGTGCAGGCGATGATTGCGTCGGCCGCCAGTTCGGAGCCGTCGTCGAAGAGGATGCCTGTCGGCGTCAGCGACTTGATCCCGACGCCACTGCGGATGCCGATCTCGCCGTCGATGATCAGGTCGCAAGCGCCGACATCGATGTAGAAGCCCGAGCCGGTGCGGTAGGCCTTCATCAGGAGCCCGGTCTCGTCGTCGCCGAAATCGATGGCGAAGCCGGCGCCGCGCAAGCGATCGTAGAAGGCCGCGTCGCGCGCCTTGATGATGTCGTAAAGCGCGCGCTGGCCTTGCGGCAGCAGCGCGAACGGCGTCGAGGCGACGATCATGTCGGCCTTTTCAGTGGTGATGCCGCGGGCCAGCGCCTTTTCCGAGAAGATCTCGAAGCCGATTTCCATCAGCGTGTCCGACTTGACCACCGTCGTCGGCGACCGCTGGACCATGGTCACCTCAGCGCCGCTCTCCCAGAGATCGACGCTGACGTCATGGCCGGAACTTGCCGCGCCGATGACGGCGACCTTTTGCCGCGGAATTTCTCGCCGCTGGAATACTGGCTGGAATGCAGGATCTCGCCCTGAAAGACCTCGGCACCCGGCAAGTCGATGCGCCTGGGCGGGCCATAAGCACCGGTTGCAAAGACGATGTGCCTGGGCTTCAGCGTGATGCGCTCGCCGGCGCGATCGAGCTCGACCGTCCAGATTTTTTCGGCGTCGTCGTAGGACGCGCTGACGCATGTCGTGGAGGTCCAGTAGTTGAGCTCCATGACGCGCGTATACATTTCCAGCCAGTCGCCCATCTTGTCCTTGGGCGTGAACACCGGCCAGTTCTCGGGAAACGGGATGTAGGGCAGATGGTCGTACCAGACCGGGTCGTGCAGCACGAGCGAGCGATAGCGATTGCGCCAGGAATCGCCGGCCTGCGCATTCTTCTCAATGACGATGGCCGGCACGCCCAATTGCCTGAGCCGCGCCCCCAGCATGATGCCGCCGTGGCCGCCGCCGATAACCAGGCAGTAGGGCTGCTGGCTAACGCCGAGATCACGCGCCTCGCGGCGCCTCGCCTCCAGCCAGGTCTCGCGTTCCGGATCCGCCTTGTGGCGGACACCCAGAGGCCGCGCCGGGCCCTTGCGCTCCTCAAAGCCCTTGAGATCGCTCATCGCCGTAAACAGCGTCCGGCACTTGCCGTCCCTGAGGCGCATGACGCCTTGACCCCACGCCGATGACGTCTCGAAAGAAAACCAGGCCTCGATCGTGCCTTCGTTCGAAGTCGCTTCGCCGCTGAGCTGCCATCGGGCAGGCTTTGTCGTTGCCAGCGTCGCCGCCAGCATGTCGCGGATCGCGGCGCGGCCTTCCATGGTCTTGATGTTCCAGGTGAAGGTCAGCAGATCGCGCCAGTAGCAGTCCTCGATGAACAGGTTGATTGCGGCCTCGACGTCGCCGGCCTCGAGTGCTCGCGCAAAGGAACCAAGCCAGGTGGCTGCCTGTTTCGTCGGTGCGATGTCGAGCATCTGTCTTACCTAACTTCCAGTGACCTTTGCGCTGCCCTCATTCTTACCCTTTCCCGGTTCTTTGCGGGAGAGGGTGAGGGCAGCGCAAACAGTCCGGAAGCTAAGCTAAGGGCGCAGCGTAGGCCGAAGCGACTGCCCCTGCCGTCAGGCGCGCGCGCGGGCCTGATCCGAACCGCTATCCAGCCATGCAAGATCGTCCGGCGAAAGTGAAATGTCGAGCGCCTGGAGGCTGTCTTCCAATTCGTCGAGCGTGCGCGGCCCGATCAGCGGGACGGACGGGAAGGGCTGTGCCAGGACATAGGCGAGCGCGACGTGGATCGGGCTCTTGCCCAGCCGTTTGGCGAGCTCGATGGCGCGGTCGCGACGGCCGAAATTCCTCTCCGAATACCAGACCCGGACCAGCTCCTCATTGTCGCGCCGGTCGCGGCCGGCGCGGTCGGTGAAGAAGCCGCGGCCCTGGCTCGACCAGGCGAAGTTCGGCATCTGCCGGGCGGTGAGCCAGGCCTTCCATTCGTCGCTGGAGGAGGTGACGCAGCCTGCCCAGATCGGCTCCAGCATTTCGGCCAGCGAGAAATTGTTGGAAAGCGCGCCGGGCTTCTGCTTGCCGGTGCGCTCGGCATAGGCAATCGCCTCATCCATGCGTTCCATCGTCCAGTTCGAGCCGCCGAACGGACCGCGAATGCGGCCGGCCTTGACCTCGCGGTCCATCGCATCGACGAATTCGTCGACCGGCACATCCGGATTGTCGCGGTGCATGAAATAGACGTCGATATGGTCGGTCTGCAGCCGTTCGAGCGACTGGGTGAGTTGCTTGCCGATGACGTCGGGATAGCAGAGCGGCGAGTGCGCGCCCTTGCCGATGACCACCGACTGCTCGCGCACGCCGCGGTTCTTCAGCCACTGGCCGAGCAGCGTCTCGGTATAGCCGGAACCGTAGACGAAGGCGGTGTCGAACAGATTGCCGCCGGCCTCGAAATAGGCATCGAGCAGGATGGCGCCCGACGAAAAGGTGCGGAAATCCTCGAAGCCGAGCGCCAGGCACGAGGCCGGCCGCGGCAGGCCCGGAATGCTGCGCTTGGGGATGGCGGTTCCGCCGGAGCGCAGCTTCCGTCCGGAGATCGTGTTGACGCGCTTTGCCGGTTTCTCGATGTCGTATTCGAGCCCGATTGCCGCCCGCCATTTGTCGAGCACGCGCAGATTGCCGAGACTGTCGGCCCAGCCCATGCCGGGCCAGGCGAACTCCTGCTTTCCGCCGAGAATGGCCTCGCCGGCGGCGTCGACCTCAAATGCGTACAGCCAGCCGTCCTCCGTGACCTCGACCACCTCGGTGTCACCCGGACGGATGATGCGGATTTCGCCGGTGCCGCCTTGCTGGCCGCCGGCATACCAGAAATCCGCCACCTCGATGCGGCCTTTGCTGCCGACAATACGCAAGACATTGTCCTGAGCGAGCGAGATGCTGCAGGACACTTCCGCGACGATGCCGCCCGGAAAATGCAACAGCGCCGACGCCCATTCGTCGACGCCGGATTGGCCGAGATGCGCAGCGCCGACGACTTTGTCCGGCTCGGCGAAGGGCTTTCCCGCCGCGGCGCCGGCAATCAGCCGCGCCATCGAGACGGGATAACCGCCGACATCGAGAATGCCGCCGCCGGCGAGATCCTTGGCGTAGAGACGGTGCTCCGGCATGAAGCCCGGCATGGCGAAGCCGAAGCTGGATTTGATCATCTTGATGTCGCCGATCGCGCCGGTCCTGATCACCTCGACCAGCTTGGCCGTCTGCGGATGCAGCCGGTACATGAAGGCTTCGCCGAGAAAGGTGCCGGCCTTGCGCGCGGCATGGATCATGGCGTCGGCTTCGAATGCGGTCAGGCCAAGCGGCTTTTCGCAAAGCACGTGCTTTCCGGCCTCGGCCGCCTTGATCGCCCATTCGGCATGGCTCGGATGCGGCGTCGAAATATAGATCGCGTCGACATCCGGATCGCCAACCAAAGCCTCGTAGCCGTCCAGGATGCGGGCGCCGGGGAAAGCCTCGGTGAGCCCCGCCTTGCCGGGATTGCGCGCCCCTAAGGCGACCAATGTGCCGGTGCGCGAATGGGCGACGCCCCCGGCAAAAGCCTTGGCGATGTTGCCGGGCCCGAGAATGCCCCAGCGAACTTTTTCTGGTTTGGACGTCATGTCAAATCTCCGTGGGTGGCCGCGAGCAATCGCGATCGGACAAAAGAAAGATGGGTTAGCGAATGCGTGCGCCGGTGGCGTCGAAGAGAAGCGAGCGGTCGGCTTTGATCGACACCACCAGGTCGTCGCCGTTCGCGCGATGCCGCGAGGCCTCGCGCTCGATGATCAGTTCCTCGCGTCCGCCCCCGGTACCGGAATTGGCATAGACATAGCTCACCGATCCCAAGTGCTCGGCGACGTCGGCCTTGAGGGTAAGGTCGCAATCGCCCTGGCCGGCGTCGAAGAAATGCTCCGGCCGCACGCCAAGCACAACATCGCCGCCTGTTGCAGGCAAGGCATCCGAAAGCGGCTTGCGCAGTCGCGCGCCGCGATGATTGACCAGTTCGACGACCGCCGCACCGTTGTCGGCCCCGACCATTTTTGCCGCCAGGAAGTTCATTTTCGGCGAGCCGACGAAGCCGGCAACGAAGCGGTTGGCGGGGTCGTCGTAGAGATCGAGCGGCGCGCCGATCTGCTCGATATTGCCGGCGTTGAGCACGACGATCCTGTCGGCCAGCGTCATCGCCTCGGTCTGGTCGTGCGTCACATAGACCATGGTAACGCCGAGCTCCTTATGAAGGCGCGATATCTCGACGCGCATCTGCACCCGGAGCTCGGCATCGAGATTGCTGAGCGGTTCGTCGAACAGGAACACTTGCGGCTCACGCACGATGGCGCGGCCGATGGCGACGCGCTGGCGCTGGCCGCCCGACAATTGCCGCGGCCGCCGCTTCATCAGCTCGGCGATGCGCAGGATTTCGGAAGCCCGCTTCACCCGCCGCTCGGTATCTGCCTTGGGGTTGCCGGTCATTCTCAGGCCGAAGCTCAGATTCTGCTCGACCGTCATGTGCGGATAGAGCGCGTAGGACTGGAACACCATGGCGATGCCGCGATCGGCCGCCTCGACGTCGTTCACCACCTTGCCGCCAATGGCGATCTCGCCGTCGGTGATGTCCTCGAGCCCGGCGATCATCCGAAGCAGCGTGGACTTGCCGCAGCCGGAAGGGCCGACGAAGACGACGAATTCGCCGTCATCGATGTCGATATTGGCGCCGTGGACGATCTCGAAGACGCCGAAGCGCTTGATGACGTTTTTGAGTGTGACTGCCGCCATGCTGATCCTTACTTGATGGCGCCGGCGGCGATGCCGGCAACGAAATGGCGCTGCAGAAGCACGAACACGACGAGCATTGGCGCCGTCAGCATCACCGCGCCCGCCATGATGCCGCCCCAGGACACCTTGGTGAGACCGATCAGCGTGCCGAGCGCCACGGGCGCGGTCATTGCGCCCGGCTTGGAATTGATCAGCAGCGGCCAGAGATAGTTGTTCCAGGAGGCAAGGAAGAGGATGATGGCGAGCGCCGCCAGCATCGGCCGCGCCAGAGGCAGTGCGACGAACAGGAATATCCGCCATTCCTTGACGCCCTCGACCTTGGCGGCGTCGAACAGCTCGTGCGGCATCATCGAAAAACTCTGCCGCATGAAGAGCACGCCCAGCGAATTGAACAGCGGCGGCACGATCAGCGCCACCCAAGTGTTGGCGAGCTTGAAGTCGCGCGCCACCATGATGAATTGCGGGATCAGCACGACCGCATAGGGCAGCGTGATGGTGCCGAAGATGATGGCGACGACCATGCCCTTGCCGAAGAAGTTGTAACGCGCCAGCGCCCAGCCGGCCATCGAGGTCAGCATCACCGACAGGAAGGTATAGGTCACCGCCACCGAGACGGAGATGCCGATGGCGCCGATGAAATTGGTGCCGCGCTGCAGATTGCTGACATTGTCGAGGAAATTGCCATGCGGCAAAAGCTCGATGTCGGGGCTGAAGATGCCGTTGTCGGGCATCGTCGAAAAAACCACCATCATCCACAGCGGAAACAGCCAGACCAGCGCCAGCGGCGTCAGGAACAGATGCAGCGCGATGCTGCGTCCCAATCTGGCCTGGGAACGGCTGACTCTTGAGTGCGAGGTCATTTCGGTTCCCTCGTCAGCCATATCTGCACCAGCGAAATGGCAATCGCCAGCCCGGCCATGGTGTAGGCGACGGCCGAAGCGTAGCCGAAATTGAGCGACCGGAAGCCCTGGCGGTAAAGCAGCAGCCCGAGCGTTTCGGTGCCGCCGCCCGGCCCGCCGCGCTCGGTGATCAGGAAGGGCTCGGTGAACAGCTGCATGGTGCCGATGATCGACAGCACGGCGCAGAACACGATGATCGGCTTGAGCAGCGGCAGCGTGATGTAGAAGAACTGTTTGACCTTGCTGACCCGGTCCAGGGTCGCCGCCTCGTAGACATCCTCGGGAATCGACTGCAAGCCGGCGAGCAGGATGATGGCGTTGTAGCCGGCCCAGCGCCACGTCACCGCCATCATGATCACCGCCATCGCCGGGGTGACGTTGGTAAACCAGTCGACACTGGGCAGGCCGATGCTGTTCAGCAATTTGTTGATGATGCCGTAGTCGAGATTGAACATCAGCCGGAAAACCGCCGAATAGGCGACCTCGCCGACCACGACCGGCGCGAAGAAGGCAAAGCGGAACAGGCCACGGGCCTTGAGCAGCGGCGAATTCAAAAGCACCGCCATCACAATCGCCAGCGAAATCATCACCGGCACCTGGATGACAAGGATCAGCAATGTGTTCTTCAAGGCATTGAAGAAGGCCGGATCGCCGATCAGCCGGCCCCAGTTGAAGGTCGGCGCGAAGCGCCACGGCACGGTGCGCGTCGCCTGGAACGAGATCAGGAACGAATCGATGATCGGCCACAGCCAGAAGATCGAAAAAATCAGCAGATACGGCGCGAGGAAGCGATACGCCGTGGCGTTCTGGTAGCGCATCGTTTTCCTCCTTTCTGCTTTCAAGTTCTTGCCTTCTCCCCTTGTGGGAGAAGGTGGATCGGCGCGAAGCGCCGAGACGGATGAGGGGTGTTGGAAGGAATGCCGTCCGAGCCAAGCTGGAGCACCCCTCATCCGTCGCCTTCGGCGATCCCTTCTCCCCCAAGGGGAGAAGGGGAGCCGCGCGCTCGGAGCCGCCTCGTCTAGATCACGACTTGACCGGCAGGCCGGTCGCCGCGGCGATCTGGCTTGCGGCATCGTCGAGCGCTGCCTTGGCGTCGGGATAGCCGCCGGCCAGATATTTGGTCTGCACCGCGCGGATGATAATTTCGGCGTCGCTCTGGAACGGCGTGCCGCGGCTGGGGACGACCTTGGGCAAGGTGCCGAGGATGTCCTTCCACACGGCCTGGCCACCCCAATAGGGCAGGCCTTCGGAGACATAAGGGTCGTTGAGCGCCGAGATCAGCGACGGCACCAGGCCGAAGCCTTTCAGCATGGTGATCTGGCCCTCATTCGTCGCAAGCGTGTATTTCAGATAGGCGTAGGCGGCTTCCTTGTTCTTCGACACCGAGGTGATGGCGAGCGAGGAGCCGCCGAGATTGGCGGCGCGCGGACCGTCGGCGGTCAGGCTCGGCATCAGATAGACGCCCCATTTGCCTGCCCCATCGGGCGATTCGGTGCGCACGGTGCCTTCATACCAGCCGCCATACATCTGCGTGGCGACCTTGCCGGCGGTGTTGTTGGTGATCTTGGTGCTCCAGTCGGCAGAGGAAATGATGCCGGCGTCCTTCATCTCCTTGATCTTGGTCATGGCATCGACGCATTTGGGCTGGTTGACCGTGATCGATTGCCCGTCGGCGGAGAAGTAGGCGCAACCCTGCTCGTTGGAGATCATGCGGAAGAATTCGGAATCGCCGTTGAAATCGGCGTTGGTCATCGTGACGCCGGGATTGGCGGCCTGGATTTTCTTGGCGGCGGCGATGAAATCGTCCCAGGTCTTGATCGAGGACGGATCGACGCCAGCCTTCTCATAGAAGTCGCGGCGGTAGAACATCGCCACTGGACCGGAATCCCAGGGCATCGCATAGGCCTTGTCGTCAACCTCGAGCTCGGTACGCTTGAAGTCGGGGAATTTTGCCTGGTCTTCCGCGGTGTAGCCGAGCGTATGCAGGTCGACGAAGCAATCCGGGAACTGGCTCCAGTAGTTTTCGGCTTCGCCGTTCTCGATCGTAACGATGTCAGGCAGCCCCTCGCCGCCGGCGGCACAGCCGGCGATCGATTTGTCGTAGGTCGGCTGGTTGCCAAGGTCCTCGACCGTCACCTTGATGTCGGGATACTGCTTGTTGAAGCCCGCTATGGTGGCCTTCAGCGACGAAGCGGCGATATTCCAGCTCCAGATCGTGATTTCACCGGACTGCGCAAAGGCCGGGCTGGAGCCCAAGGCAAGCGCGAGCGCGGCGCAGGTCAATTTTATGCGCATTGAAATCCTCCCATTTCAGTTGCTCTCTGTTTGCGAGCGTGGCTAGACTAGGCCTCGGGAAAGCCTTGTCCGCGACAAAGGGAATAAGAAATGAGCGGAAAGTAAGATGCCGGAAAGGCCGTTTTACCAGCCTGGCGCCAGCAGCGTGGAGGGCCTGCCGCTGCTGCTGCAGATGTTCCACACCCAGCCCCTGGTGATGCTCAAGCCGCATTGGCACGCCCAGGTCGAGGTGAATTTCATCGTGCGCGGCGCCGTGCATTACCGCATGGACGGGCACGGGCTTTCGCTTTCTGCGGGCGAGATGTGCCTGTTCTGGGGCGGCCTGCCGCACCAGATGGACGAAGCCTCCGACGATGCCATCTACGCCGGCGCGCATCTGCCGCTGGTGCATTTCTTCCGGCTGCATTTGCCCGTCGAGGTCCGCAACAGACTGATGACCGGGGCGACGCTGGTGACCGACGCCACCGACCGGTCGGACGACCACAATTTCGAGCGCTGGAACCGCTATGCCCGCTCCGGCGACCCGGTCAAGGCCGAGCATGCCGTCAACGAGCTTTTGCTGCGGCTGGAGCGGGTGCGCTTCGAGCCTTACCGGCTGGTGCCCGAAACCCCGGTCGAACAGGAGATAGGCACTCCCTTCGATCAGCAATCGCTGCGCAATGTCGGGCGCATGTGCGACTTCATCGCCGAGAATTTCCTCTACGAGATCGATTGCGTCGACATCGCCGCGGCGGCCGATATCCATCCCAAATACGCCATGAGCATCTTCAAGAAATCGACCGGCATGACGCTCAATGAATATGTGAATCTGCTGCGCCTCAGCTACGCTCAGGCGCTGCTGATGCATCAGGATGCCAATGTGCTGCGCGTCGCCATGGAATCGGGCTTCGGCTCGCTCAGTGCCTTCAACAAGTCGTTCCGCAAGCTTTCCGGCATGTCGCCGTCGGATTTCCGCCGGGGCGTGGCCGGCGCCAGATAACGGCTGGATTCAGCCGATAATATCCAGGCGCCTCGGCAGGCGGTTCATCGGTGACGGACCGTTGGCGGTGATCAGGAACTGGTCCTCGAGATTGAAGCTGGCGAGACCGTCGATGTAGAGCGGGATCTCGAATGCCAGCACCATGCCGGCCTCGATCATGACATTGCTGTCGGCCGAGATGAACGGCCATTGCTCGGAAAACACGGAATGGCCGACGCTGTGGCCGAAATGGCCGCGGCGATAGGAACGCAGGCCCTGGCGCGCCAGGCTTTCGCTGGCGGCGCGATGCACGGCGGCTAACGGCTTTCCGGGCACAAGCGCGGCAAGCCCGTCGGCGAAGGTGCGTTCGGCTATCGCATGCAATTCGGCCTGTTCGGGCGACGGCGGCCCGAAGGTGAAATTCCGCGACATATCCGAGGCATAGCCGTTCACGCTGCACACCATGTCGGCCTTCAGCGGATCGCCGGCGGCGGCGACGGCGTCGGCGCCTTTTGGGCGAGCGCCCAGCGTGACGTATTCCGCCGTCGAGATTTGCTGCGACGACCCGGCGGCTGCATCCGCGACGCCTTGCCGGTAAAGCGCGACCAGCTCAGACTGACGCATGCCGGTCGTCGCATGCTGCTGCAGCCGCGACAGGCCGGCTTCCGACAGGGCGATGCCCTGCTGCAGAAGGTCGATCTCGCTCTGCGATTTGATTGCCCGCAGCCTGTCGAGAACCGGCGAGCCGTTGACCAGGGCAGTGCCCGGCAATATCGCCTGCATCGCGGAAAAATCGCTGGCCGAGACGAAATCCAGCTCGATGCCGAGCGTCGCACGCTCCAGCCCGAATTCTGCGAGGATCGTTTTCAGCTCGCGGACGGAGCGGGCAAGCTCGAAGGTCGCCGGACGTGAAAAACCGGGGGCGCGGCCAACCAAGCCGGCCTCGATGCGCTGCGCAACAGGCCGGTCGGCCGTCGCCGGCTCGAGCGACGCCGATTCGATCCAGATCGCATGCGTGCGCAGCACGGCGCCGGCCATCGCCGCCCGGAGCTGGGCAGCCTGGAAATCCGCCACCACGACGCCGATCGGCAGGTCGCCTCGCTTGGGAATAACGACGAAACCGGCGCCGGCCCGCCGGAACAGGCCGGCCGGGCCGATCCAGGCACCGGTGGCATATTGGAACGCCTCGGGCTCGCAAAGCACCAGCGCCTCGATGCCGGCGCGCTGCATCAGGTCAGTTGCGCGCTCGCGGTCGACAAAGCCGGTCATGGGATCTCCTCGAATGCACTCGAATCCGACGCCGATGCGGCGGCGTTTGACCTTAGCGTAGCTTCAGTGCCGCCGTGGAGCAGCTTTTTTCTGGAAGCGCTGTTCACCTTGAGAGTTCGTCGTCTGGAAACGAAAAAAGCCGCGGCGAACCACGGCTTTCAACGCGACAAGTGGTCTGTTTCGAATGCTTACTCGGTTTCGTCAGAGGTGTCGTCGGCAGTGTCTGCCGCGTCTTTCGCGGCCTTTCTATCCAGCGCTGCCTGCAAGGCCAGCGTAGCCTGCGGTGAGGCCGGTGTCGTGGCAACGACCGCCATTGCATGAGCAACGCCGGTCGTCGACTTGTCCTTGGCCGCGGCGGAAGTGGCGGCTCCGTGTCCCTGCGAGCCGGCCCCGGCCGAGTTTCCGCCGTTGCCGTTGCTGCCGCCATTGCCGTTGCCATTGCCATTGCCCCCGGGAGCAGCGAGTACCGGAGATGCGACAAGGGTGAGAGCGGCTACAGTCGCGAATAGACAGGTGCGCGTTTTCATAGTTCCTCCTTCGAGTCGCCCTCCCGCCAGGATGGGTTCCAGATGAAAAACGTCAGGACTTTCGAATCCGAAAGTCGGCTGTTACCTAGCTTTGTTCAAATACAGTATTCTACAAGACGGACCTTGGTCCGAAATCGATACGCAAAAGTCCTGGATTTTATCGACAGCGTACTTCGGACGACCGCAGCGGCGGGATTTTTGCTGCCGGCAGATCCGGCGCCGCTACAGCGCAGTGTGCGTCGGCTGACATGAGGCTAGGGTCGAGGAAACCTAGCTGCTCGGCTATCGGTGACTGAGGAACATTCCACATTTCGTGAAGTTGGGAGCGCAGGCGTGCTTTTGAGGTGCCAAAATGTTTGATGCCGGCGGGCTTTTGGGAGGAAGCCATGACCCGCGTCACGCCTGCATTTCGTGTTTCGTGCCGCCGCGAATTGCAGTTTGGCCTGGGAGCAACGCTCGCTTCGGCCACCGGGCTTGCCCCGGTTTCCCGCGCCTATGCGCAGGATGAGGTCAAAGACGAAGACATTTTTTTCCGGTTCGCCCTCAATCTCGAATATATATGGAAGCCGAATATTACCTGCGCGGTACAACCGGAAAAGGGATCGAAGACTCGGATGCCGGCCCGAAGGCCGGCGCTGTCGTTGGCGGCAAACAGGTCAGCTTTGACAAGCCTGCAATCGGCGAGTTCATGCGCCCATGGCGTCCAAAAAGCTAGTGAGTTCAATTGGCTCGCCCGAAAAGAGTCGAACTCCTGACCCCCAGATTCTGGTCTGAGAAGTCAAGATCTAGGCGGTTCGAACGTGTCCCCTACTCCGTCAACGCTCCGGCTTCCCACCGCCAAGGCACATCATGGTTTAGGAGCTTGGCTTAGACGCTCGGAGTGAAGTACCCAGCCCATACCTTATTCCATTCTGGAGTTTCCACGTTTTTCGCAGCGGTCAAGGCCGCCGAGAATCCGAGATGGTCAATACCAGTGAAATGATGCAGGTTCTTCTGGACCACGTGGCAAGCAGGCCGCTGAGCAGACGTAGCTTCCTGGTTTCAGCATATGGACCCTCTTTGTAATACGAATTGAAAATTGCGCCCTCATGTTTCAGAACAGGTCGGTAGACCCGCGAGGATGGTTTCGAATCCTGCGGGTCGCTCACGGTCCTCAAGGCGAGAATTCTAAGAGACGTTCAACAATGACCCAGCACGCAGAAAACGCTCGAATTCTCATGTACAGCCACGACACGTTCGGGCTCGGCCATTTGCAGCGCTGCCGGACTATCGCGCATTCGCTGGTCGAGGATTTCCGCGGACTTCAGGTGCTTATCATTTCGGGTGCGACTATCGCTGGCGCCTTCGACTACCGCGCCCGTGTCGACTTCGTGAAGATCCCCAGCGTCATCAAGCTGCGCAACGGCGAATACACCTCGCTGGAAAAGGACATCGATCTGCATGAGACGCTAAGGATGCGCCAGTCGATCATCCGCCATACAGCTGAGACCTTCCGGCCGGATATCTTCATCGTCGACAAGGAACCGCTCGGCCTGCGCGGTGAGATTGAGGACACGCTGTCCTACCTCAAGACGCGGGGCACCACGCTGGTGCTTGGCCTGCGCGAGGTGATGGATGCGCCGCATCTGCTCGAAGCAGAGTGGGCACGCAGAGACGTGATGCGCAAGATAGGCGTCTTCTACGACAAGGTCTGGGCCTATGGTCCGCCGGATTTCTACGATCCGTTGACCGGCTTGGATGTGCCCCCGGCTGTCAGGGCAAAGATGAGGTTCGTCGGTTTCCTGCAACGGAGCCTGCAGCGGAACGAGTTGCCCGGCCACCGGCCTGAGGGCGACTATATCCTCGTTACTACCGGTGGCGGCGGTGACGGCGCCGATCTGATCCACGACGTCATCGATGCCTATCAGCAGGATCCGCAATTGCAGCATAGAGCCCTGATCGTGCTTGGGCCTTACATGCCGGCGCGCAAGCGCAACAAGCTGCTCAAGAAGGGGTCCAAGATCCCCTACATCAAGATCATCGAGTTCGACAACCGCATGGAAGACCTGATTGCCGGCGCCAAGGCGGTAGTGGCGATGGGCGGCTACAACACCTATTGCGAGATACTGTCTTTCGACAAGCCGGCGCTGATCGTGCCGCGCGTCGAGCCCCGCCGGGAACAACTGATTCGCGCACGGCGCGCAGCCGAACTCGGCCTCATCGAGATGCTTTTGCCGGAAGAAGCCGAGGATTCCCGGCGGTTTGCTGATGCACTGAAGGTGCTGCCGGACCGGCCCCGCCCATCGCAGAGCAATCCGCATCTGACGCTGGAAGGGCTGCCTCATATTTCCGAAATCGTCGCGGAACTGCTCGACCGGCGAGCCGGCCATCACCTTTCGGTCATTGAAGGAATGACCTGAGTTGCAACATCGCAAGATCGTCGTGGTTCTGAAGGGTTATCCGCGGCTGTCCGAAACCTTCATCGCGCAGGAACTGCTCGGTCTTGAGCGTGCGGGGTTCGACCTGATACTCGTCGCGCTCAGGCGGCCGACCGACGAAAAACGCCACCCCGTGCATGACGAGATCAAAGCGCCCGTCCATTATCTGCCGGAATATCTGCATGAAGAGCCGCTGCGCGTGCTTCGCTCGCTGTTTGCCTGTCTGCTGCGTCCGGGCTTCTGGCGCGCGCTCGGATCGCTGGCTGCCGATATGCCCCGCGACTTTACGCGCAATCGCGCGCGCCGCTTCGGGCAAGCGCTCGTGCTGGCGGCCGAATGGCCGGAAAACGCGGGCTGGCTGCATGCACATTTCGCGCACACGCCTGCATCGGTGACGCGCTATGCCAGCCAGCTTCGTGGCCTGCCCTGGACCTGCTCGGCCCATGCCAAGGACATCTGGACTTCGGCGGACTGGGATCTGGCCGGCAAGCTTTCCTCGGCGCGCTGGACGGTCACTTGCACGAAAACCGGCTTCGATCGTCTGAAAAAACTCGCTAACGGCAACTCGTCTGTGCATCTGAGCTATCATGGGCTCGACCTTGATCGCTTCGGCAGTTTCGGCGAGGCGCGAAAGCAGCATGACGGCTCGGCTCCGGACGAACCGGTTGTCGTTCTGAGTGTCGGGCGCGCCGTTGAAAAGAAAGGTTACGATACGTTGCTGGAGGCCCTTGCCCTGTTGCCCGGCGATTTGGCGTGGCGTTTCGAGCATATCGGCGGCGGCGAAGAACTGGAACGGTGCAAGGCGCTGGCGCAAAAGCTCGGCCTGGATGGTCGCGTCTCTTGGAAAGGCGCGCTTGCGCAGGAGGAGGTGCTTGAGCACTACCGCCGTGCCGACATCTTCGCCCTGGCCTGCAGGATCACCGCAACTGGCGACCGCGACGGTCTGCCGAACGTTCTGGTGGAGGCGGCTAGCCAGCGGCTTGCCTGCGTGTCGACCGATATTTCCGGCGTGCCGGAGCTTTTATCGCCGAATGAAACGGGGTTGCTGGTTCCGACGGAAGACCCGATTGCCCTGGCACAGGCGCTGGAGCGCCTGATCCGTGATCCCGTGCTCCGCGACCGCCTCGGCGACGCCGCAGAGCGGCGCGTGCGCGGCAATTTCGATCATATGGCAAGCATTGGACAGCTCAAGGAACTGTTCGAGCGGGAGTGGCGGGCCGCCGAATGAAGCGGCTGCGCGCTTTCTTCTATGTCCAGCACCTGCTCGGCATCGGCCATCTCGCGCGCGCCAGCCGCATTGCGGCGGCTCTGGTCGATGACGGGTTTGACGTTACCGTCGTGACCGGCGGAGCGCCGATCGCCGGGTTTCCGGGACTGGGTGTACAATCTGTAACTCTGCCACCTGTCACCTCCGGTGATGAAGGATTTTCGGGACTTGTCGACCTGCAAGGCAACCCTATCGACGATGATTTCAAGAAATGGCGTTCAGAGATGCTGCTGCAGGCATTCCGGGATTGCAGGCCTGATATCGTCATTGTCGAGGCGTTTCCATTTGGACGCCGGCAGATGCGTTTCGAACTCTTGCCGCTGATCGAGGCCATCGACGCGACGTCGCCCAGACCGCTGCTGGCGACGTCCGTCCGTGATATCCTCCAGGAGCGCGTCAAGCTGGGCCGAAACGAGGAAACGGTCGATCTCATCAACAGGCATTTCGATCTTGTTATGGTCCACGGCGATCCGGCTTTCGCAACCATCGACAAGACATTTCCACTGGCTGGGGCGATCAGGGCCGAGGTCACCTACACGGGGCTCGTTGCCGCGCCGCCATCGCCCGCGGGCTCCGAGCGCTTCGACGTTCTGGTGTCGGTTGGCGGCGGGGCTGCCGGAAAGAGCCTTGTCAGATCCACCATCGCAGCGGCGCGGAATGCCAACAACGCTTGGAAATGGTGTTTGATCACCGGCCCAAACCTGCCGAAAGACGAGTTTGACGCGATCGCACGCGATGCCACGCCGGGCCTGTCCATCTTCCGGTTCCGCGAGGATTTCGCCAGCCTGCTGACCGGCGCCCGCCTGTCAGTCTCGCAGGCGGGTTACAACACGGTCTGCGATGTCCTGCGCGCGGGCTGTCGCTCCCTGCTCGTCCCATTTGCAGCCGGCGGGGAAACCGAACAGACGGTTCGCGCCCTGATGCTCGAAGAACTCGGTCTTGCAACGGTGCTGATGGAAAAGGACCTGACGCCTGAAGGTTTGGCGCAAGCGGTCGAACAAGCGCTTGTGGAACCGACGCCATCTGCGCATCGTCTCGATCTGGAAGGCGCGCGTCGCTCCGCGCAAATCCTGCGCGAGCGGCATCGAACATGGTCCCTAAACGTGGGGCCCGGTTTCGGAAAAGTTCATGATTAAACAGACGATAGATCCTAGAGCGGTTCATCGTTTCACGCAGAACCGCTCTGTCTCTTTGTTTTGACGCAATTCCGGACGGAAAGCCGTTTCCACACTTTCCTGCAAATGCCCTAACGCGCGTCGCGTCTGGTGAGATTCGTGCGACGCGCTTCAAGTCCTGTTTTTATGCGTGTCGTTGTCCCAAAACCGCTACGCGCTTTTGGGCGAAATGCATTAAACAGTTCCAATCAGCATGAAGCGCGTATAATTTTTTGTCGGCAGTTCGCCGGAGAACCGCACCTCCCGTAGCGCCGCCATTTCCTCGAAGGCTGCAAGCGAAGCCACGCAGTTGATGTGCGTCGGCTCGCTGAAATAATCGTTCGATTGCAGCAGCACATTCGTGCCCGGCGGAAGCAGAGCAAGCCAGGCGCGCAGATCGGCTATATGTTCGCAGCTCGTATTGACCATCAGATCGGGCCGCCCGGCCGCATAGTCGAGTGCGTACATATCTGCCGTCAGCGCCCGGAACCGGTCGCCGGCTTCCCGGTTGAGGGTCCGGGCGACCGGCGCGACTTCGGGATCGATGTCGATGCTATCGACCGCCGCGATGTCGAAGCGGGCGTCGTTGAAAAGCATTGCCGGCAATACGCCGTACCATCCACCCAGAACCCATATGCGCCCGAAGCGGCCGCCGCCGCTTTCGAACAGCCTGTCGAGCGCCCACATCTTGCAGGCGACCTGCTTGTGGTTGAAGGCGTTGGCGATATCGGCTTTCGGATGCTTGGCGACGACGCGCGCCAGCCCTGCCACGAGAGGGCAGTTGACATAAGCAGCAATTCCCCGCGTGAGGTCCAAGGCTTGCTCGTGCCAGTCCATGGCATTGCGTGGTTGCGTGACATCCATCATAATTCGTCTTGTATGTTGGGATTTTGGGCGACACAACGCAATCTTGCCTCCCGCAAGACTGTTTGATTCCGCGGACGTGATCATGCTGCAAGCCGCTTGGCTATTGCCCGGTGCCGGAGAGAGCCTGTTGCATCTGTCCGGATCATCGGCGTCCATCCGCCAGCACCAGCCGCGCAGCTGCGGCCTCGTGCTGCTCGGCTGTTCGCCAAAGCCTTACGAAAGCCGCGGACCGTTTGGCCAGCTGCTTTCTTCGCCGATCAACAATGCCCATGTCGTTGCCATCGACCATGCGCCGGAACTGGATCGCGCCGCCTCGCAGGTTCCTTGCATCGTTGAGCGCAGGACAATGCCCGTGCACAGCAGCTTCGAGCTTGTCGTTGGCGATGAAGAAATTGCCGATACGCCATTCGCCAGCAGGTGCTTTTACATCCTGCATCCTTCCAACTGAAGGGTCCACAGTCGCATATGGAAGCCAGCCTAGCCCGCTATATCTGGACGCACACCAAGAAGCAGCAGCTCTGGATATTGATGATCGTCGTGCTTTCGATGATCCCGTATTTCATGTCCTTCGACCTGCCGAAGCTGATCGTCAACGGACCGATCCAAGGTCGCGGCTTCGAGCAACCGGGCGCGACCCAGCCATTCATGAGGCTACACTACAACCTGCCGTTCATTGGAGAGGTCCAGTTCTTCTCCGGTTTTCAGCTCGACCGCGAGGAGACCCTGTTTGCCCTGAGCCTTGTGTTCCTCTTGCTAGTCGTCATCAACGGCCTGTTCAAATTCTACATCAACACCTACAAGGGCCGCCTCGGCGAACGCATGCTGCGGCGTATCCGCTTCGATCTGGTCGACCGTGTGCTGCGTTTTCCGCCGGTTTACTTCAAGCGGGTGAAATCCGCCGAAGTGGCGACCATGGTGAAGGACGAGGTGGAGCCGCTGGGCGGCTTCATCGGCGACGCCTTCCTGCAGCCGGTACTGCTCGGCGGCCAAGCGCTGACGGCCATGCTGTTCATCATGATCCAGAACGTCTGGCTCGGAATGATAGCGGTCGTGATCGTGGCGATCCAGATCGTGCTCATCCCGCGAATGCGGCGGCGGCTGATCGTGCTCGGGCGCCAACGGCAGTTGACGGCGCGCGCGCTTTCGGGCCGGGTTGGCGAAATCGTCGACGGCATCGGCGCGGTTCACGTCCACGATACATCAAACTACGAGCGCGCCGACATAGCTGCCCGGCTCGGGCTCATCTTCAAGATCCGCTTCGATCTTTACCAATGGAAATTCATGGTGAAGTTCCTCAACAATTTTCTCGCGCAGCTCACGCCCTTTCTGTTCTACATGATCGGCGGGTATCTGGTCCTCCAGGGGCGGCTGGACGTCGGCCAGCTCGTGGCCGTGATCGGCGCCTACAAGGACCTGCCCGGACCGATGAAGGAACTGATCGACTGGGATCAGGATCGGCAGGATGTCCAGGTCAAATATCAACAGGTCGTTGAACAGTTCACCGTTGAAGGTCTCATCGCGCCGAAAATCGGGGCATTGACGATCGACGATCCCGATCCGATGACCAAGCCGCTGTCGGCGATCAATCTGTCCATAGCAGACGATGGCGGTGCAATGCTCCTCAACCGTATCTCCCTCCAGGTCAAGCCGGGTGAGGCGGTGGCACTGGTCAGTACCGCAACAGGTGGAGCGGAGGCGCTTGCAGAAGCCTTCGCGCGGCTGAACTGGCCGGACAGCGGAAGGGTCGCTTCGGGCACCGACGACCTGCTTGAACTTCCCGAAGCAGTAACCGGCCGGCGCATGTCGTATGCCTCGTCGGATGTTTTCCTGTTCCAGGCAAGCCTCCGCGACAACCTGCTCTACGGGTTGAAGCATGCGCCGCTGACATCGGTGCCTTATGACGGTGCTGCGGCAGATCAGCACCGCTGGAACATTCACGAGGCGCGCCGGTCGGGCAATCCGGATCTTGATATCCACAGCGACTGGATCAACTATGCTTCCGCTGGCGCTACCGGCCCGCACGACCTCTTTGAAGCCGTGCGCCGGGTGCTCGACGCGGTTGTTCTGTCGCGTGACATTCTGGATCTCGGCTTGCGCTCTTCGGCCGACCTCACGCGTCACACGGAGCTTGCCAGGCGGATCGTCGAACTGCGTGCGGCGCTGCGGACCCGGCTGGAACAAGAGGGGCTGAGCGGATTGGTGGTTCCTTTCGAACCGGGCGCCTACAACAAGGAAGCAACGATCGGCCAAAACCTGCTCTTCGGCGCTGCCGCCGGCCCCGAACTGGCCGACAGGGCCCTGGCGGCCAATCCCTATTTTGCTTCCGTGCTGAGGCAAGCCGGCCTCGACCGCACGCTCTACGAAATGGGCTTGGAGATCGCCAAACAGGCGATCGAGCTGTTTGCCGACCTGCCGCCCGATCACCAGTTCTTCCAGCAGCTCGCCTTCATGAGCGCGGAGGAGATACCCGCCTACGAAACCTTGCTGCAACGGCTCAAGAACCGTCCCTACGAGGCGGTTTCGGAGAACGATCGCGCCATGATCGTCACCTTGAGCTTTGCCTATATCGAGCCCCGGCACCGCTTCGGCCTGCTGAGCGACGAGCTGATGAGCAAGATCGTCGCTGCACGCAACCGGTTCTATGAAGACCTGCCGCCCGAGCTGCACAATGCGGTCGAACGGTATGATCCTGCCAAATACATTGCCGCGGCCACCGTCATGGATAATGTCCTGTTCGGGCGTGTGGGCAACAATCATCCCGACGCGCCCGACCGCATACGCTCCATCGTCTATGACATTCTTGACGAACTGGGGCTTTATGGCGAACTTCTGGATGTCGGCCTGGACTTCAACGTCGGCTCCGGCGGCAGGCGGCTGACCGGTGGACAGCGACAGAAGCTCGATGTTGCCCGGGCCTTGCTCAAGCGTCCCGATTTTCTCATTCTCAACCGGCCGCTGTCGGCGCTCGACCAGCGCATGCAGGATAAGGTGCTGCGAAATGTGCTCGAGGAAGCCAGGCGCGACGGCCATTCGCCGGCAATTGTGTGGGTCGTGACGAATCCGGCAATGGCGATGATGTTCGATCGCGTTATCGTCTTCGACTCGGGTCAATTGGCGGAAGACGGAACACACGAGACACTTTTGGCAGGGAACGGTATCTTCAAGGAACTGTTGTCATAGAGCAACGGACATTCAGATGGGATCATTCTGCCGGTGCACGACATCGGGCTCGCCACCTTTCGCGTGGTTTGTCTCGCCATCCCGGAAAGAGAATTGATTCCATCTGGGCGTGCTCTAGTCTGGCAAACGCGAATTTTGGAAGGTTTGCGACAATGCTGCTCAAGGATGAAGTTGGAATGCTGCAACGCGTTCCCTTGTTCTCTGCCATCGAGCCGACAAAGCTTAAGCTGCTTGCGTTCACATCCGATCGTGTGAGCTACAGCGCCGGCCAGATCCTTTTCCGGCAGGGCGACGAGGGAGACGCCGCCTATGTCATCCTTTCAGGCAGAGCGGATATTCTTGTCGATTCCGACAGCGGACCGATAAAAGTTGCAGAACTGGAGCCAAATTCGATCGTTGGCGAGATCGCCATATTGTGCAACAGCTCCCGCACTGCCACCGTCAGAGCGGCAAGTCCGCTGGAAGCCCTGAGAATCCGCAAGGATCATTTCCTGAGACTTATGAGGGAGTTCCCGGAAATGACCATCGAGATATTGCGGGTTCTTGCCGATCGCCTAAGCCATACGACCGCGGATCTGATCGACGCACGAAGCGCCAAATAACGAAGGACGTGCGCTCGATCCTCGCCGTCGTGACGGCACTGTCCTCTCGCTGAGAAGATCACCCGGAGAAAGCCTGTCTCGCCTAGCGGCAGTTGTTTAGATATGATGGGCGAAGGGGTAGCATGGACGACAACGTTTTCCTGGTCAGGTTTTGGGGTGTCCGCGGCAGCATTTCGGTATCAGGGCCAGAGTTCTCTCGCTATGGTGGCAACTCAATCTGCGTCGAGATGCGATGCGGTAAGCATACGCTTCTGTTCGACGCAGGCTCTGGCCTAAGGCCAGCCGGCGCGGCGCTTCAGGCGTTGGGCGTGACCGATTTTGACCTGCTTTTCACCCATTGCCATTACGATCACATCATCGGGCTGCCGTCTTTTGCGCCGATCTATGACCGGGGCGCCCAGGTTACGCTTTGGTCCGGGCATCTTGCAGGACACATGACGACCCGGCAGATGGTCGATGAGTTCATGCGGCCGCCGTGGTTTCCGGTGAAACTGGAGGCCTGCAAGGCAAGCCTCGACTATCGCGATTTTGTATCCGGAGACGTGCTTCGCCCGCGCGAAGGGGTGGTGGTCCGAACCGGCAGTCTTACGCATCCGGGCGGCTGCATAGGCTACCGGGTCGAATGGGGTGGCGGCGTCGTGGCGGTGATCACAGACACTGAGCATGAGCCGGACAAACTCGATCAGGCGGTGCTCGGCCTGATCGAAGATGCCGACCTCGTCATCTACGATTGCACCTACACCGAGGAGGAAATGGAACGCCGCCGCGGTTACGGGCACTCGACGTGGCAACAGGGCGTCAAACTCTGTGAGGCGGCCGGTGCGCGGAGGCTTGCGCTGTTTCACCACGATCCGACACGCACCGACAAGGAACTGGACAAGATCCAGAAACTGGCCAAGGACAGGTTTACCGGCGCTTTTGCCGCGCGGGATGGCCAGACGCTCAACATTCCGGTCTCATTGCGCAAAAAGCACTGAGCTATTTTCCTCTATCTCTTTGTTTTGACGCAATTCCGGACGGAAACCGTTCACACTTTTCCTGGAATTGTTCTACCGGCGCTGCGCCCGATCAATGTCCTGATCGGAAGCCATGCGCAGGCTTCAGTCTGTGCGGTGACTGTGAACAGCCGTTCGAGGAAGAGCCAGGCCGATTCATCATGTACGAGATGGTGGGTGAGCAGGCCCACCGGTTCGCCCCCATCGAATGCATGCTGCAATTGCGCGATGATAGCCTGAACCAATAGGCCATGATCGCGGCAGCCGCGCGTGCCATGCCAATCCATGATGTCGACATTGCTGTTGATGACCGCAAGTGACGCCGGCCTTGGCGGTCCATAGACCGACAATGCCGAAAATCCTATCGATCCAAGGTCGGATACCAAGCCGGCGTCGATCCTGTTCCAGGGTGGCACCAGCATCGGAACGGCACGTGCGCCGTGCAGGCCGGTTACGTGCGCCAGCCCGCGAGCCAGATCATCGAGCACCGCCTCGCGTGGTCGATGCGCGCCGAGCTCCTGCTTCTTCTGGCCCTCGGGCGCATGATTTCGGTGCGCCCAGCCATGGATGGCGACCGTGGCATGCGGCGCCTCGTCAAGCCGAACGACAAGCTTCTCGTCAGTCACGGCGGGAATGACGGCCAGAGTCACCGGAACCGCGAATTCACCGGTGAGGTCGAGCAACCGATCAAGCGCAGGCGTCGGATCCACGGCGTCATCGTCGCGCAGCCAGAACTCTGCCTTACGGTCCGCCCGTTGCCGGCTCGCCAGTTCCTCCACCAAGGGTTGCCAGATTTGATCGGATGTCATGAGACGGGGATCTTCGCAAGAAGTTCGGCCAGACGCGCCGCTGCAGCACCGAGAGAACGTTCTTCGAGGATGAAACGTCTGGCTTCTGCGGCCATGATGGATCTTTCGTCGTTACGGGCCAGAAGCCTTTCAATGGCAGAAGCGAACGCCGCCACATCGTCCGGCGGGGTGAGAAACCCGGCCTGGCCATCCCGGACGACCTCCGGCACGCCGGCGACGTCCTGAGCCACAACAGGAAGGCCGGCGGCCTGTGCTTCAAGATAGGCAACGCCATAGGCCTCGCCGAAACCCGGCCAGACGTAAATTCCCCCACTGTAGAGGACATCCGGCACGGCGGCTGGCTCAATCGCGCCAAGCCATTCGATACGCTCGGCGGGCAAGCCGGCGAATTGCGCTTTGATCTCCTCGCGGGCAGGTCCGTCCCCGACGACCGACATGGTCCAGGGCAGGTGACCGATCGAACCGAGCGCCTGCGCCAGCATGCGGTAGCTTTCGACTTTGTCGCCCGGGCGCATCATGGCGACGGTAACGAGGCGCGTCGGACAACCCCGTGCCGGCGTTTCCCGGAATAGCGATGTGTCGATGAAGGGCGAAAGCATGCCGAAAGCGGCGTCGGGTACCGCATCTGCCAGTCCCTGACGATCCCTTTGCGTGAAGCAGATGTTCAGCACCGCCTGTTCGACGGCTCGCGCCACCAACGCTTGCGTATCGGCCCACAAACCGGTGTTGCGCCGCCTCGAATAGGAAGCTTCCGCTGTCACATAGGGGACACCAAAGGCCAACGCCAGTTCGGGCCCGATCAGGTCGGGCGCCTTGTAATAGGGATGATAGGTGAACCACAGATCGGGCTTGCCGTCACGATCCCAAAGCCTTGCCAGCCGCGCGGCTTCCTCCCGGGCCTCGGTCTTGAGCGCATCGAAACTTTTCGAATCCGGTTCGCGTAGATAGAAGCGCAATTCGGATGCCAGTTCGACGCTATGCCCTCCATGCTCCAGCGCCTTGACCAGCATCCGTGCCATCTGGCGGTCGCCGGAGGCAACGGGATGATTGGGCGACTTCAGCGGCGCATAGAAGGCAATTCGCATCGCCGGTCCCTATCATCGGAAAGCCTGCGCAAGTCAATTTCGAAGCATGATCGACTTCACCCTCAAGCACTGGAATGTGCTATCTGATGCTCATGGAAACAGCTGCCGCGTCCGATCCGTTTGTTGCTTCCCTGCCGGTCTTCGCAAAGTTCGAAAGCGTTGCCGATATCGATAACTATCGGCCTCTCCCCGATGGCTGGGCGCTGGCCACCGCAGACATCGTCGGCTCGACCAAGGCGATCGAGGCGGGGCGCTATAAAACCGTCAATATGGCCGGTGCCAGCGTCATTTCGGCGCTGCTCAATGCGCTGGGTAGGCAAGATCTTCCCTTTGTCTTCGGCGGCGACGGCGCGCTCGTGGCGTTTCCCGGCTCGGCGCTGGAGATCACCCGCAACGCGCTGGCGGCTGTCCAGAGATGGGTGGCGGACGAACTGGATCTGACCTTGCGTGCCGCAATCGTGCCGATAAAGGATATAAGAGCGCAAGGCCTCGACGTTCGCGTGGCGAGGTTCCAGGCCTCCGATGCGGTCTTCTATGCCATGTTCGCCGGAGGTGGCGGCAGTTGGGCGGAAGCCGAGATGAAAGCGGGGCGCTACCGCATCGATCCTGCGCCGGCCGGCGCGCGGCCGGACCTGACCGGCCTCTCGTGCCGCTGGAACCCGATCGAAGCCCGGCATGGCGAAATCGTCTCGATCATAGCCATACCGGGGGCGTCGCGCGACTTGCGCGGTTTTCAGTTTCTGGTTTCCGACATCATCGCCCTTGCCGGCAGGCAGGAACGCGATGGCCACCCGGTGCCGGTGAACGGGCCGGACTACAGTTTGCTGCCCGCCGGCCTCGATATCGAGGCGCGGGCCACGGCGCCGGCAGGACGGCGGTGGCTGTCGAAGCTGTGGATAGTGTTCCTGATGACGCTTACGGCTGTTACGGATAGATATGGCTGGACGATCGGCAGATTCGATCCGAAGATCTACAAACGCGAAGTGGCCAGCAATTCGGATTTCCGGAAGTTCGACGATGGCTTAAAGATGACCATCGACGTTGACGCGGATGTGTTGCAACGGATCGAGAACCGGCTGAAACAGGCGGAAGAGGCGGGCATCTGCAACTATGGCCTGCACCGCCAGAAATCGGCCTTGATGACATGCCTCGTCGCATCGCCGCTGCAGCGCGATCACGTTCATTTCATCGATGGCGCCGCCGGCGGCTATGCGATGGCTGCCGCAAGCCTTAAGGCGAAGGTGCCGGTCTGACGGCTTGCGGACATCGATTTTCCGCAATATGCCTCGGGGCTCTTGTGAGCGGTGAGCCTCACCATGGAAGCGGACGGCCTGTCCGAATTGACGGGAAGCAGATTTTTGGACGCCTCACGATCGACATATGACCGCCTTCTGAACCGGATTTCGACGCGTGCCGCGCAAGTCGGCGTGATCGGACTGGGCTATGTCGGGTTGCCGCTGGCGGTTGCGATCGCACGCGCCGGCTTCCCTGTTTGCGGCTTCGACATCGAAGCCCAAAAGGTCGAGAGCCTGAACAACGGACAATCCTACATCGAGGCGGTGACGTCGACAGCCCTTGCCGGCCAGGTGGCGAGCGGACGGTTCCGCGCCACTGCGGATTTTGCCGAACTGGCCGTCTGCGATGTCATCATCATCTGCGTTCCGACACCACTGACGAAACACCGCGAGCCGGATCTCTCCTTTGTCAGGAACACCGCAGGCACCATCGCGAAGCATCTGCGTCTCGGTCAGCTGATCGTGCTGGAATCGACCACCTATCCCGGCACCACCGACGACGTGATCAAGCCCATCTTGGAAAAAATCGGCTTGCAGTCGAGGATAGACTTCTTCCTCGGCTTCTCGCCCGAACGCGAGGATCCCGGCAACCGCAGCTTTGAAGTCGCGACGATCCCCAAGGTCGTGGCAGGTGACGGCATTGAAGCGGCGACGCTCGTGCAGGCTTTCTACCATGGCGTGGTCAAGACCGTCGTTCCGGTTTCCACCACGGCGACCGCCGAGGCGGTCAAGCTGACGGAAAACATCTTCCGCTCGGTCAATATAGCCCTCGTCAACGAGTTGAAGATCGTGCTCGGTGCGATGGGAATCGACATCTGGGAGGTGATCGAGGCGGCAAAGACCAAGCCCTTCGGCTACATGCCTTTCTATCCTGGCCCTGGACTTGGCGGGCACTGCGTTCCGATCGATCCCTTCTACCTGACGTGGAAGGCTCGCGAATACGAACTGCCGACCCGCTTCATCGAGCTGGCGGCAGAGATCAACACGGCCATGCCGCGTCATGTGGTCGATGAACTGGCGAAGGCGCTGGACCGGCGCTGCGGCAAGGCGCTCAGCCGCTCGCGCATTCTCATCATCGGGCTCGCCTATAAGAAGAATGTGCCCGACATCCGCGAAAGTCCCTCATTGCGGCTCATTGAACTCATCGAGGAATGGGGCGGCAAGGCGGAATTCCACGATCCGCATGTTACCGAAATCCCGGCCACACGGGAGCATATGGCGATCAAGGGGCGTCGTTCTGTCGAATTGACCGAGGTGGCCTTGAAGGATTTCGACGCTGTCGTCGTTGCGACCGACCACGACGCGATCGACTATCAGGCGATCGCGGATCACGCTCTACTGATCGTCGACACACGCAATATTTTTGGCCGCCTCGGGCTAGCCCGAGAGACGGTGGTAAAGGCCTGACGGCGTCCGAGCCGGCGAATTTGTGCAAGGAGATTTCGAGATAGCATGAGCACAGCGCAAGCAGAAATTTCAGCCATTCTCATGGATAAGGTTGCCGATTGGCTGACCCAATCGGCGTTGGCGGGCGACGACCTGGAAACATTGGTAAGGGGCTTTTGTGAACGGCTGGCTGCTGCCGGCCTGCCGTTGAAGCGGGTGCATTTGAGCTTTTCGATGCTTCATCCGCTTTATGACGCGCTCGGCTTCACCTGGCTCCGCGGCCAGGGCCTGGAAGTGGAAGGCTTCCGCAAGGAGAACGGCGTTCATTCCGACAGATTCCTGACCAGCCCATACTACCATCTGCTCAGCCACAAGCTCGACCATCTGCGGCGCCGGCTCGACCCGTCGGTGCCGTCGGAATTTCCTGTTTTCGATGACCTCAAGCTGATGGGCGTCACCGATTACATGGCTTTCGTCCATCCCTTCAGCGGCAACACCAGTCAGGGCATGATCGGGTCTTGGTCCACCGACAGTGCTGCAGGCTTCAGCGACAGCATGATTTCGGCGCTGCTGCGCATCCAGAACCATCTCGCTATCGCAACCAAGATGGCGGTGCTCACCAAGCTTGCCGACAACATGATGACCACTTATCTCGGCGGCGACGCCGGCAGGCGCGTGCTCGACGGCCAGATCAAGCGCGGCGAGGGTGATACAATCCGGGCGGCACTGGTCATGGGCGACATGCGCGGGTCGTCAAGACTTGCCGAAACGTCCGGCCGCGAAGTCTATATCGATACGCTGAACCAGTTTTTCGACGCCGCTGCTGCACCTTTCAATCGCAAGGGCGGGCAGATCATGAGTTTCATAGGTGATGGCTTCATTGCCGTCTACCCTTGCGCAAGGCACCGTTCACAGTCCGAGATCGCCTGCCAGGCTGCTCTTGCAGCAGCGCACAAGGCCACCGCGCGCATGATGGATCTCAATCTGCGCAGAAAGCAGCAGGGATTGAGCGACATAAACTATGGTATCGGCCTGCATGTCGGCAATGTGATGTTCGGCAATGTCGGGCTTACCGACCGGCTCACATTCTCTGTCTTCGGCTCGGCTGTAAACGAGGTCCAGCGTCTCCAGACCCTGACCAAGAAATATCCGCACAGCGTTCTCGCCAGCAAAGACTTCGCCGGCTATTGCGGCGCCAACAACTGGCTGGCGCTCGGCATGGAGGAACTGGCGGGCATCAGGCAGAAGCTAACGGTGCTTTCACCCGATTTGTCGGGTACTCTCTCGCTCGACGAAGACGGTGCGCTGGAGCCGATTTACGACCGAATATCGGACGCCGAGCAGGTCATGCTGCTTCATCGCAATGCCGCGCGGCCGTCCGCGGGCGACCCGAGGAAGCTCCAGTAACCGCCACGATCTGATCCGAACGCGTTTGGTATGCAGTCCGGTCGCCGGTTCCGCCAGGGAGCTGGCGACTGTTCGAATCCAAGTTGCTCTAGGCTGGCAATGCGATAGTCTCGCCTTCTGGACCTGCCAGAGTGGGGGCTGGTGTGAGAATGAATTTGGGCGTTGATCTGCTGCGGATCGAGGATGTTGGCATCTCTTTTGCCATTATAGGGGGACCGTTGCATGCCGTGAGGCGTGCAAATCTTCGCGTCCTGCCCGGCAAGGTTACCGCGCTTGTGGGCGAGTCCGGTTCCGGAAAATCGGTTCTCAGCCAGGCAGTGATGGGCATTTTGCCGAACACAGCCCATGTTCGCGGGCGTATCCTGTTTTCCGATCCTGAAAAGCCCGGCACGACGCAGGATATCCTGCAGATGCCGCGTGACGGACCCGAAATCCGGGCGTTGAGAGGCAGCCGCATCGGCAAAATATTTCAGGAGCCGATGACATCACTGTCGCCGCTGCATACGATCGGCAATCAGGTGAGCGAATCCCTGCAGATTCATACGCCCATGGCTTGGGTGGAGCGCAAGGCGCGGACCAAGGAAATGCTCGGACTTGTCGGCTTTCCCAACCCCAAGCGCGCCTATGACATGTATCCCTTTGAACTTTCGGGAGGATTGCGTCAACGCGCCATGATCGCCATGGCGCTTATCTGCCGGCCCGCGCTGTTGATCGCCGACGAGCCGACGACGGCGTTGGACGTCACCATCCAGGCGCAAATCCTGCAATTGCTGCGCGAGCTTCAGACGAAGCTGAACATGGCGATGCTGCTGATCACGCACGACCTTGGCGTAGTCGCCAACGTCGCCGACGAGGTGGTGGTCATGTACCATGGCGAGATCATGGAAGCGGGACCTGTGGAGGCGATATTCCGCCGGCCGGGCCACCCTTACCTGAAGGGCCTGATGGCAGCCGTTCCGCATTTCGACCTGAAGCCCGGCGAAAGGCTAAAGGCGCTCCGCGAGGTGCCGGTGAATGTCGGGAACCTGCTCGGCAAGCAGACGGCGCCGGCATCGAAGGGGCCGGACGACATCCTGCTGTCGGTCAGGGATCTGACAAAGACCTTCACGATCCGCAAGTCCGGATGGTTCGGCGGAGATCATCAAACCTCTGTTCGCGCCGTGGACGGCGTGAGCTTTGATATCAGGCGGGGTGAGTGCCTGGGTCTTGTCGGCGAAAGCGGCTCCGGCAAAACCACCGTCAGCAAGATCCTCATGCGGGCTGTCACCCCTAGCGGCGGCTCTGTGATCTTCAATGGCCGCGATGGTCCGATCGACGTCTTGGAAGCCGAGGGAGACGCCCTGCGCATGCTGCGCGCGAAAATCCAGATGGTATTCCAGGATCCGGTTTCGTCGCTTTCACCCCGCATGACGGTGGAGAACATTTTGAGCGAGCCGCTGGAAATCCATCGACGTGGCAATGCCGCGTCCCGACTCGCCACGGTCAAGAGCCTGATGCAGGCAATCGGGCTCGACCCGCGCTTCATAAAGCGTTATCCGCATAGTTTCTCCGGCGGGCAGCGTCAGCGTATCGGCATCGCGCGCGCGTTGGCGCTGGGGCCTGAACTCCTGATCTGCGACGAGCCGGTTTCGGCACTCGATGTCTCTGTCCAGGCGCAGATCCTGAACCTTCTGAAGGACCTGCAGAAGGAACTGGGCCTGACCTACCTGTTCATATCCCACAACCTCGCGGTGGTGGACTACATGGCAGACCGTATCGCGGTGATGTGCGGCGGGCGTATCGTCGAGCTCGCGCCGCGCGAAATTCTGCTTAGGAAACCGGTCCACCCCTACACGCGCTCACTGGTCGCCGCAGTACCTTTCCCCGATCTCGACAGGCCGATGGATTTCAAGACGCTGAAACTCAGCGGCGCTTCCGACACCAGCGCATGGGGACCGCAATTCCGCGACGAGGGCGACGAGGATATGCTGTCGCCGCTCGATCTTGGCGGCGGCCACCTCGTGCTGGCCCGACGTTCGGCCGATTTCAGCGAGCTACGCCATTGATCAGCCGGCGCACCGTCCTTGGACTCATGGCTTCGGCATTTCTGCCGGGCACGTTGCGCGCCGGCGATCTGGAGCCGGAATTTCTTGAGCCGCAGCTGAAGGCCAGAGCGCTGCCGGCACTCGCCGAACGCCTGCCCAAGCGCCCTCGCGCGTTGAATCTCGCCGCGATGGGCCGGCAGCCCGGCCAATATGGCGGCACGCTGCGCACGATCATCGGCAGCCAGAAAGACATCCGGATGATGACAATCTACGGGTACGCTCGCCTGGTCGGCTATGACGAAAAGCTTAACCTGCAAGCCGACATTCTCGAAAGTTTCGATGTAGCGGATGATCGTGTCTTCACTTTCAAGATACGAGAAGGACATAAATGGTCTGACGGTAGCCTGCTGACGTCGGAGGATTTTCGCTATTGCTGGGAAGATGTCTGGCTGAACGATGAGCTTTCGCAAGGCGGGCTCGCCCCGGCCCTGCTGGCGGACGGCAAGCCGCCACGCTTCGAGATCGTCGATCCGTTGACGGTCCGCTATAGTTGGGATGCGCCCAATCCCGACTTCCTGCCCAAGCTCGCCGCTGCTTCGCCCCTATCGCTTGTTCTGCCGGCCGCCTATCTCAAGCAGTTCCACAAGAAATACCAAGATCCATTCCGGCTCGCCGGCCTAATGAAGGAGAACCGGGCCCAGAAATGGACTCTCTTGCATATCCGCATGTCGCGGCAGTATCGCCCGGAGAACCCGGAACTGCCGACGCTCGATCCCTGGCAGAACCGGACCAAGCCGCCGGCTGAGCAGTTCGTCTTCGAGCGGAACCCGTTCTTTCATCGAATAGACGAGAATGGCCGGCAACTGCCCTATGTCGACCGGATTGTCATGAATGTCAGCTCGTCGGCGATCATTTCCGCCAAGACCGGTGCGGGCGAGAGCGACCTGCAAGGCATGGGAATTGACTTCACCGATTACTCCTTCCTGAAGGATGCGGAGAAGCGCTACCCGGTGAAGATGCATCTCTGGAAACGCACACAAGGTTCGCGGCTGGCGCTGCTGCCCAATCTGAATTGTGCCGACCAGGTGTGGCGTGGCCTTTTTCGTGACGTGCGCGTGCGCCGCGCACTTTCGCTCGCTGTGAACAGGCGCGAGATCAATTTGGCTGTGTTCTACGGATTGGCGCAGGAAAGTGCCGATACGGTCCTGCCGGAGAGCCCGCTCTACCGGCCGGAATTCGCGAAAGCCTGGGTCGCCCATGATCCCGACCAGGCCAATGCCCTGCTCGACGAGGTCGGGCTTCAGGCGCGTGACGATGACGGCCTGCGGATACTCCCCGACGGACGCCCGGCGCAGCTCGTAGTGGAAACGGCCGGCGAAAGCACGCTGGAAACCGACGCGCTCGAGCTCATCACCGATCACTGGCGCAAGATCGGCATCGCCCTGTTCATCCGGACTTCGCAGCGCGACATCTTCCGCAGCCGCGCGCTTGGTGGCCAGATCATGATGTCGATGTGGTCGGGCATCGACAATGGCGTGCCGACCGCCGACATGAACCCCTACCAACTCGCCCCCACCGTTGATGACCAGCTGCAATGGCCGCTCTGGGGTGCTCACTACTTGTCCCGTGGCAAGGTCGGCGAAGCGCCCGATCTTCCGCCCGTGGTCGAGTTGATGGCTTTACTCAAGCGCTGGAACGCATCGACCGAAGCCACGGAGCGCGCCGAGATCTGGAATTCAATGCTGTCGATCTATACCGATCAGGTGTTTTCGATCGGCACGGTAAACGGAACGCATCAGCCGATTCTGGCATCCTCGCGGCTGCGCAATCTGCCTGACAAGGCGCTCTACGGCTACGACCCGACCGCCTATTTCGGTGTCTATATGCCGGATACATTCTGGCTTGGAGAGTCCTGAGCGTGCTTCGATATTTTGTCTGGCGTATCGCCGTGATGGTTCCAACGCTGCTGGTCATATCGGCACTGGTGTTCACGATCATCGAACTTCCCCCAGGCGACTATTTCGACAGCTATGTTGCCGAGCTTCGGGCTCAGGGCGAAGCGGTGGATTCCGATCGCATCGAGATGATGCGCAAGGAATATGGTTTCGACAAGCCACCGGTCATTCGCTACTTCTACTGGGTCGGCGGGATGCTGCACGGCGATTTCGGCTATTCCTTCGAATATGAGCTGCCGGTTCGCGACGTCGTCGGGGACCGAATGTGGCTGACGGTGCTGGTTTCCTTCGTCACGATCATCTTTACCTGGCTCATCGCCTTTCCGATCGGCATGTACTCCGCCACGCATCAATACAGCTGGGGCGACTACGGCCTGACTTTCTTCGGCCTTCTCGGCCTTGCGATTCCGAACTTCATGCTGGCGCTGATCCTGATGTATTTCGCCAACATCTGGTTCGGCACGTCTATCGGCCATCTCATGGACCAGCAATATCTCGGCGAGCCGATGAGCTGGGCCAAGGCGAAATCGATCCTCGCCCATCTCTGGATTCCGGTCTTGATCATCGGAACCGGGGGCACGGCAAGCATGATCCGGCGGCTGCGCGCCAATCTGCTCGATGAGCTACATAAGCAATATGTCGTGACCGCGCACGCCAAAGGCCTTCATCCCTTCAGGGCGCTGGTCAAATATCCGCTGCGCATGGCGCTCAATTTCTTCATTTCGGATATCGGCTCTATCCTGCCGGCCATCATCTCCGGTGCCGAAATCACGGCGATCGTGCTGTCTTTGGAAACGACCGGGCCGATGCTGATCAAGGCGCTGCAAAGCCAGGACATGTATCTCGCAGGGTCGTTCCTGATGTTCCTCGCCTTCCTGACAGTCATCGGCGTCCTGATTTCCGACCTGGCGCTGGCGCTACTTGATCCGCGAATTCGTTTGCAAGGCGGCAGCACCAAATGAACACGCAATCGCCGCTGCCCGCTCCGGGTGCCCCACTGCAACACTACGTTTCCATCGAGCCCTTTGACCTGCAGTCGGTCGAGGCGATGACGCCGGAGCAGGAGAAGGTCTTTCAGGCGTCGCAGTTGCGGCTGATGTGGTGGAAATTCCGTCGGCACCGGCTTGCCCTTGTATCCGGCATATTCCTGGCAGCGCTTTATTTCGGGATACTGATCTGCGAGTTCCTGGCGCCCTACGATCTGCACACGCGCAACATGGACTACATCTATTCACCGCCGCAGCGGGTGCACCTGTTCCACAACGGCGAGTTCGTCGGGCCGTTCGTCTATGGCCGCCAGATGACGCTGGATATGGACACGCTCAAGCGGAACTACGTCGAGAAACAGGATGATGTTCAGCGGATCCGTTTCTTCTGCAAGGGCGACAGTTACCGGTTCTGGGGCCTTATCGAAGGCGACAGGCATTTTGTCTGCCCTGCCGAAAACGGCCAACTCTTTCTGGCCGGCACTGACAGGCTGGGGCGCGATGTGCTCTCGCGCATCATCTATGGCGCACGTATTTCACTGACAATCGGCCTCGTCGGCATCAGTTTCAGCTTCCTGCTCGGCATTGTCATCGGCGGACTGGCCGGCTATCACGGCGGTATCTTCGACCTGATCGTCCAACGGATAATCGAAGTTCTGCAATCGATCCCCAGCATTCCGCTATGGCTGGCTCTGGCGGCGATCATGCCGATAACCTGGAGTCCGATCCTGATCTATTTCGGCATCACCGTCATCCTCGGGCTGCTCGACTGGACCGGACTGGCGCGGGCCGTGCGTTCAAAGCTTCTAGCCTTGCGCGAGGAGGATTATGTTCTGGCCGCGCAATTGATGGGCGCCAGAAGCAGCCGCATCATCGGGCGGCATCTCATTCCCGGCTTCATGTCGCATCTGATCGCGACGGCGACGATCTCCATACCCGGCATGATCCTGGGCGAGACGGCGCTGAGCTTCCTCGGGCTCGGCCTGAGGGCGCCGATAACCAGCTGGGGCATCCTGCTCACCGAGGCGCGCAGCGTCAGCGTGATCGCGTTCTATCCATGGCTGCTTTTGCCGATGCTTCCCGTCGTTCTCGTCATCTTGGCGTTCAACTTCCTCGGCGACGGGTTGCGGGACGCCGCGGACCCCTACAAGTGACAGCGCTATTCCGCCGCGCGCAGTGCCGCCGACTCCACCCGGTATGATCCTTGTCGGCAACTGTTCGCTTGTTGCAGTGTTCATCGTCCGCGTCTACACGCGGCAAGACTCGATCGGGGTTTAACACGTCGGCCTCGGGTTTCAGCCGCGAAACGCTCTGGTCGGGGGGCAGTTGATTTCGTGAACTGGTTCTGGACATACAATCGCACATGAGTCGCCTTGACAGTTTCATCCGGAGGATGACCGCACAGCGCGACATACTTGATCATGTCTGCGCCGAGGTGGCGAAGATGGAGGGGCCCGTGCTCGAGCTCGGCCTCGGCAATGGCCGGACGTTCCACCATCTGCGCGAGCGCCTGCCCGGACGCCGGATCGTAGCGTTCGACCGCGCACTTGCCGCACACGCCAGCTCAATTCCCCAAGCTGAAAACCTCGTGCTCGGCGAAATACGCGAGACGGCGAGCAGGTTCATTGGCATCGACGCCGCTCTTGTTCATGCCGACATCGGCACCGGCTATGAAGATCGCGATGCAGTGACCTCTACCTGGCTTCCCGATCTGACCGCGCGCCTGCTTCGCGTCGGCGGCATCGCGGTCAGCGGCACGCCGCTCGATCACCCGCAGTTGCAACGCCTCCCGCCGCCACCTTCGGTTCCCGCCGATCGTTATTTTATCTGTAGGCGCGTGTGAGGGGCCGGGACGAGCCAAATCTTCAGGGGCCAAGCCTTCAGGGGATCGTGTATACTGCTATCTCCCGGTCAATGCCGCGCAGCGAGACCTCGTGGGGCACGGGCGTCAGCGCGTTCCTGTGCAAGAGATCGGCGGTGAGATTGTCGTCGACCACCGCTCGAGTGGCGAAGATCGCCTGTGCGTTGGCAAGGTTCTGGACCCGCGAAGCAATGTTGACCGTCTGGCCGAAATAGTCCTGTCGCTCATTCATAGACACGGCGATGCAGGGGCCGGCATGGACTCCGATCTTGAGCAGCAGATCCTCGCGCCCGCTCTTGTCGTTGAGCGTACGCATGGCATCGCGCATCCTGAGGGCTGCAGCTATCGCACGATCAGGCGTCGCGAAGGTCGCCATCACCGCATCACCGATCGTCTTCACCACCGCGCCTGCCTCCGCCGTGACGATCTCGTGCAGAACCTGGAAATGCTCGCGCACGAGATCGAAGGCTGAAAGGTCGCCCACCCGCTCGTAAAGCTCGGTCGATCCGCGCAGGTCGGTGAACAGGAACGTCAGGCTGGTGATCTTCAGGCGCTGGTTGATGTCGAGTGTATCCGTGCGATAGAGATCGCGGAACGTCTGGTTGGTGAGCAGGCGCTTGGCGGTCAGGAAGGGCCGGCGTTTTCCCAGGAAATCATGCAATGCCTGGCCGGCGATGAAGACCGTCGGCAGCACGCGGGTGTCAGTCCGGTTTTCCAGCGAAATGCGCAACGGGCCGGGCTGCATCTCCAGCGTCTGGTTCTGGACATGGTCGCGGTCGAAGGCCAAAGAGAGGCTCCGGCGCTCCTTTGTTGGTTCGCCCTTCCCGTCGATGAACTGCGCTGAATGGGTGACCGGCTCGAAGACGATGATGAATTCGGACGGAAGCTGTATGGGCAGAACCGCCTTTTCACCGGGCGCAAGCTCGATATCCTCCAGCGAGAACGCTTCCAGCTTTTTCGCGAAATCCTCTTCCGGCAGATCGACGCCGGACGCCCAGTAGATTTGGCGGAAATATTCCGCCACCGGCAGTTCGTGTGGATTGTGGGCGGCAATCCTGCGCACGCGGGGACTGACGGTGAATGTCACCTCGACCATCTCGTCGAGGGTCGGTGAATAGCCCTCGGAGCACAGCGCGCAGGTGTATTCGTCCTTTTGCAGGGTTTTCAGCGTGGCGTTGGTGTCGAGCACGCCGCCGCAGCCGGGGCACAGAACATTCCAGGAAATGTCGAAGATGCCCACCCGCGCCGCATGGAGAAAGGCGCTTATTGCGCGCTCCTCGTCGAGGCCATGCTTGCTGGCGAAGGCTGGCGCATTGATGCGGCAAAGTTCGCGGTCCTCGCCCTCCGCGATGGTTCGCTTGATCGCGTCGATCGCCTGCGGATCGACATCGGCCGATTGTCGCAGAAGTGAGAACAGATCCTGAGCTTCGTTCATCGTGCAGGCTCCGGAAAATGCACCCCGAGGCGTTTTGACCGGACCGGTCTTTGGTCCGAGTGCTCCATCTTACTTCGAAACGGACCGTACGGCCATTCGAATGGATAGCCTGGTGACCGTTCAATTTCCATTCGGCGGATTTTAACCGGCCGCAAGCAGCACTATGATGGTCCATGGCGCATTCATCTTTGGGATTTTCTCCCATGCCGACATCCGACAATCCGCCATTTCCCGCGGCCCTGCGCCTTTTTTCTGCGGTGGTCATCATCGTCCTGATCGTAGGCGCCGGCCTGTTTTTCATGCCTGCGCTGGTGAAACCGGGCTGGCCTTGGGCCGTCACGCCGTTCAATGCGCGCTTCCTCGGTGGCTTCTACACCGCCGAAATGGTCGTGATGGCGGCGCTGCTGGTCTGGAATCGCTGGTCGCCCGGCAGGCTCGTGCTCGTCATGGCCTTCATCTTCACCGTCATCGTGTCGGTGGCTTCGTTCATCAATCTCGGCTATTTCAACTTCGAGCGCAAAGCGCCCTGGCTGTGGTTTTTGGTCTATCTTGCTTCGGTCGCGGTATCCGGGCTGTCCCTGTGGCGGGCCAGGGCCCGTCCTTCTGCAAAAGGCGTGACCTTAAATCCCGCATGGCGCGGCTACATGCCGGCGGAATCCGCGATCCTTGGGCTCTATGGCGTCGGCCTGTTGCTGTTTCCCCTGACATTCAGTGGCATCTGGCCATGGCCGATCGATGCCTTCCACGCTCAGGTCTACAGCGCCATCTTCCTCGCCGGTGCGGGCGGTATATATCTCGTCTGGAGAAGCGCGCCGCGCGAGGAACTGCTGGTGCTCGGGTTGGCGCAGTTTCTGGTTGGCCTGCTTGCCATCCTCGGCGTCGTCATCACCAACGCTGCGGTGCACCGGATCGACTGGACGGCGACCGTGACATTATGCTGGCTCGCCCTTTTCGGCTGGATAGGCATCAGCGGCGTCTTCAAACTCTACGCTGCCTCCCGGTATTTTTAGCTCGCAATCGGCATCATAGGTCAGAGACGGCTGGATTTTCAGGTGGCGTCCGGTGCATCGTACCGGGCCGATTGCCTTCTCCGGGAACGCCATGACCAGCACGACCTCGCCACCCTCCGAGAAAATCGAGCCGCTGCTGCGGTCCGTCCGGCCAAGCGATGCGGAGGCGCTTTGCGCTATCTTCAATATGCCGGGCTTCCGCTGGGGCACGCTCAGGATGCCTTTCGAGATGGTGGAGCAGGTGGCGCGGCGCATTGCCAAGTCCGGCCAGGAAACCACCTGGATCGTTGCCGAGCTGGACGGCAAGGTCGTCGGCCATGGCAGCCTAGTCGTGCAGGGTTCACCGCGCCGTTCGCATATCGGCGAGATCAATATTGGCCTTGACGATGCCTTTGTCGGCAAAGGTATCGGCTCTGCCATACTTGGCGCGCTGCTTGACGTGGCCGACAACTGGCGCGCCCTGAAGCGGGTCGAATTGACCGTCTATGCCGACAACGAAGCGGCTCTCCGTCTCTACAAAAGCCACGGCTTTGAGGTCGAAGGCCGGCATGTGAAGGCCGGCTTTACCGACGGGCAGTACCACGACCTCCTGAGCATGGCCCGGCTGCGGTTCTAAGATCCGCTGTTTGGCGTTAGCTGTTTAGCCAGTCTGACAATTCGTGCCGAGCGAACAGGTGATTGCTCATGGAGAGCTGCGTAGGATACGGCCATTTCGTCTCACGCCATCTTAATCGAGTTGACGATCTATGTGTGGGCCGGCCGCATCCAGCAAGTCTGGTCTCGCTTGGCGTTTGCACCGCAAGCGGCTAGACGGGACCAATGACCGCCGTCTTTGATCCTACCCCTTCCCCTACCCCTACGCCTCCGGTGGAAATTCTGACTGTGCTGTCGCTGCTCTGCCCGGAGGTCGTGCGCGACATCGAGCAGAACTGGAATGCACCGGTTTCCGACTACGCCCGCCATCTTTGGCGGCCGGTGGCAAGGCCTGCATCGGGCCCGGCGATCGCTGCCCGCTCGATCCTGCGCGAAGTCCTGCATCAGCGCCTCGGTATGATCATGCAGCCTGACGAGATCGGCAAAGCCCTCGACGAGTTCGAGCACAGACCGGTGATTCAGTCCGGCCTGCACTGCCTGCTTCTGATGGACCGGATCACCTTCGATGCCCTCCTGCTTGCCTGGCTCGGCGCAGTCGAAAACGGGCTGTCGGCCTTCGTCGGCTTCATGGGAACGACGATGACCATGGAGACAGTTGGCCGGGAGGGGCCGGGATGGCTCGATGTCGGCGACGACAAGGTCAACCTGTTTGGCATGGGGCGCCACAAACTGTGCCGCAAAAGCGCCTGCGTGGCCGGTCCCGTCTCCCTCAACAAGCGCGCGCTCGAAGCGGTGGGCGATGAAACGGATGCCAGCCGCTGGCTGGGCACACTGCTTGCCAGCCAGGACAAGGTGTTTGAAACCGCCGCCGATGCGCTGACTGCCCTGAACCAGGATATGGTCGCCAATTGGGATCGTGCCGGCATGGCCCTGCCGGTTTTCATCGATGATCGGGCCGCCGCGGCTGCCATGGCGCGGCATCTGGAATATGACGGCAGCCTTCTTTCCAGGCTGCTCATTGAACCCGCAAGACGCCAGCGTCTCGAACATGCCTGGCAAGAGGCCGCATCGAGCCCATTTGGCAGATTCCTGCCCAATGCCACGGACTATTTCTGGGGCATCCGCGAGGAGCGCGTGCGCAAGCTCGTTCTCGAGAACGGGCACCTGATCGAGCCCGACAGGCCGCAAGGTCTTTCCATCCCGTTCGAGCGGCCGTATCTCAGGCAGGCGCTGCTGGACGGCGTGCTGCTGCCGAACTTGTTCCTGACGTTCCTCGTCCTTGCCATATTGCCGCGCGTGCGGGTCGTGGGGGGCCTGAGACAGATTGGCTATGTAGCGCTTTTCCACTCGATCCTTCTGGCCGTGCTAGACGAAAACGCGCCGGAAGAGCGCGATCTGGCTGCGGAGCTGCAGGTTCGGGAAAATGCCTGGGGCATGCGGGTCATCGATGAAAAGATCTCAGTCCGCGAGCAGCTTGCCGGCCTGCCGGAAGGAGCGCTCTTCCCGGACCTGCTCCGGCAATACCGATTGCGGACATTTGCCGAGACGACCGACGACCTGAAACTGGTTCGCGAAAACGCCAGATGGCGCAAGATCGGCCAGGCAGAGATCAAGCCGACCTGAGCCTAATTCGCAACCGCAAGCCACGGCGATCTATCGGGGAGCCTCTGGCGTCTGATCCGGCCGCATAGGCCTCACCTGTCATTGCACCGCACCGCCCCTTGCGGAGCCCATCCACCACGTGTTCGAAATCGACCGGTTCTTGTAGGGCAAGACTTTGCGACGGTATTCCAACGAATAGTCGGGATTGACGCGAAGCGCCTCCTGCCATGCCGCGCGGGCTTCGGCGAAACGGCCCAGATGGCCGTAGCTGCGGGCCGGAAGCACGCGAGACGTCGGTGACAGCGTTGCGAGTCAGCCCGTTGCAGATAGTGTGCTGAAGGTTCTGCAAAAAGTTTTGGAGAGAGAACGGGGCTTGCTCTGAGGGGCGAGCGGCCATGGCACGGTGGTGA
>NZ_JAMYLR010000053.1:0-38381 GCF_040318155.1 Mesorhizobium sp. M1307
AGGCGAGGAGGTCGCGTCGACCTTAATCAAGACGCTTCGGTGCGAGTGGATCCACGGCTTCATCGCCGACTTCTTCAACACTATCCACCCCAAGCAGCTGTTACTGAGCTTCATCAGCAATGGCTTGTGGAGTCGCCATTGCAAGCCTAAGTTCGTCGGATGAGCAGGGCCTTCACCCGCGAGGAAGACAGCGAAAACGCCATCGCCGGCATCGGCGAGCGGCCGATCAGCCATCACCGCAATCTGGTCACGGAACGCGGCATGGCGCTGATCGATGCCGAGGTGGCCGCTCTGCGCGACGAACTGGGCAGAGCCGAGAAGAGGGCCGACCGCGAGCGCATTGCGCTGGTCTCGCGCGATCTCCGCTATTGGACGGCGCGGCGTGAAAGCGCCGAGCTTTCGGTGCCCGAACCGGGCAGCGACCTGGTTCGTTTCGGCATGGGTGTCACCCTGGAAAGCGACGACGGCAAGAAGGTGCACTGGAAAATCGTCGGCGAGGACGAAGCCAATCCGGGCAAAGGGACAATTTCCCATATGTCGCCGATGGCGATGGCGCTGTTCGGCAAGAAGGTCGGCGAAGTTGCCGTGGTCAACGGCAAGGAATGGGAGATCGTCAAGCTCTCCGACAGTTAGTCTTCGAGCTTGACGACATGATCGCGGAAGAACGCCGCGGCACCAGCCTCGTCGATTTCGCCGGCGGCGACGCCCATGACGAATTCGTAAAGCATGCCGTCATTGGCCGACAGGGCATAACCGTTCACAATCAGAAATGCGCCGGCCACGACAATGGCCGTGCGTTTGTTGCCGTCCACAAAGGCATGATTTCTGGCAATGCCGAAGACATAGGTGGCTGCGAGTTCCTCAACCGACGGGTCTCCGCAGTTGGCCTTGTTTTCGGCGCGAGCGAGCGCCGATTCGAGGGCATTTTCATCCCTCAAGCCTTGTGCTCCGCCGTGTCGGCGCAACTGCTCCGCGTGCATGGCTTCGACTGCACGCCGCGTCAGAAACTCCCAGCTCATTCGGCGAGCTTCTGAAGCGCGACCTTGTATTTGTCCATCACCTCGCGGGCAGCTTTCATTTGCCGCTCGAAGCTGTCGTCCACCGGCTTCAGCGCAAGACCGTCACCTGTTTCAACGATTTGAAGCTGGTCGCCGGCCTTCAGGTTCAGACGATCGAGAAGCTCCCTCGGCAGGATCACGCCTTCGGAATTGCCGATCTTGCGAATGGTCGTGTTCATGGTGAGGCATCCTGTTGCAACGCTGATTATAACTCAGCGTGTTTCTTGTTACAACAGACATTATAACAAAGCGTCAGCCGGCCTGCAGCAGCCGGTCCATCAGCCGCTCCGCCGCTTCCGGGATAACCGTGCCGGGCGGGAAAATTTCAGTGGCGCCTGCCTGCCGGACTGCGTTGTAATCCTGCGGCGGGATGACGCCGCCGGCGACGATCAGCATGTCGTCGCGGCCCAACTTCTTCAGTGCAAGCTTGAGTTCGGGAATGAGCGTCAAATGGCCTGCTGCCAGCGACGAGGCGCCGACGATGTGCACGTCATGCTCGACGGCCAGCCTGGCGATCTCGTCCGGCGTCTGGAACATCGGCCCGACGGTGACGTCGAAGCCTAGGTCGGCAAAGGCGGTGGCGATCACTTTCTGGCCGCGATCATGGCCGTCTTGCCCCATCTTGGCGACCAGAATGCGCGGCTTGCCGCCGGACTTTTCCTCGAACGCGACGATCTTGTCCTGCAGCCGGTCGACCACCGGATTGTCGCCGAGCGCGTTGCGATAGACGCCGGAGATCGTCTGCACCGAGGCGACATGGCGGCCGAAAACCTTTTCCAGCGCCAGCGAAATCTCGCCGACCGTGGCGTTGGCGCGTGCGGCCCGGATGGCGAATTCCAGCAGGTTTGCGTTACTCCCGGCAGCACGGGTAAGCGCATCGAGCGCGCTCTCGACGGCGGCGACGTCACGCGTGCCTTTCAGCCGCTGCAGCTTCGACAATTGCCGTGCCCTGACTTCGGCATTGTCGATCTTCAGCACGTCGACTTCGATGTCCGTGCCGGGACGGTGAGCATTGACACCGACCACGATCTGTTCGCCTGAGTCGATGCGCGCCTGGGTGCGCGCGGCAGCCTCTTCGATGCGCAGCTTGGGTAGGCCCTTTTCGATCGCCGCGGCCATGCCGCCGAGGCTCTCGACCTCCTCGATATGCGCAAGCGCACGCGCCGCCAGATCATGTGTCAGCCGTTCGACATAGGCGGAGCCGCCCCACGGGTCGATGATGCGCGTCGTGCCGGACTCCTTCTGCAGGATGAGCTGTGTGTTGCGGGCGATGCGGGCCGAATGGTCGGTCGGCAGCGCCATTGCCTCGTCGAAGGAATTGGTGTGCAGCGACTGCGTATGCCCTTGAGTGGCGGCCATCGCCTCGATCATGGTGCGGATGATGTTGTTGTAGGGATCCTGCGCCGTCAGCGACCAGCCCGAAGTCTGGCAATGGGTGCGCAGCGACAGCGAGCGCTCGTCCTTCGGCGAAAAGTTCTTCAGCATCAGGCTGGCCCATAAAAGGCGCGCTGCTCTCAGCTTCGCGACTTCCATGAAGAAATTCATGCCGATCGCCCAGAAGAAGGAAAGGCGCGGCGCGAAACGGTCGATGTCGAGGCCGGCCGCGATGCCGGCGCGCGCATATTCGATGCCGTCTGCAATCGTGTAGGCGAGCTCGAGATCCGCCGTCGCACCTGCCTCTTGCATGTGGTAGCCGGAGATCGAGATCGAATTGAACTTCGGCATGTGCTTCGACGTGTAGGAAAAAATGTCCGACACGATCCGCATCGAAGGTTTTGGCGGATAGATATAGGTGTTGCGCACCATGAACTCTTTCAGGATGTCGTTCTGAATGGTCCCGGTGAGATCCTTCTGCGCAACGCCCTGTTCCTCCGCCGCGACGATATAGAGCGCCATGATCGGCAGCACCGCGCCGTTCATCGTCATCGATACCGTCATCTCGTTAAGCGGGATGCCGTCGAACAGCTGGCGCATGTCGAAAATGGAATCGATTGCGACGCCGGCCATGCCGACATCACCGGCGACGCGCGGATGGTCGCTGTCGTAGCCGCGATGCGTGGCGAGATCGAAGGCGACCGACAGGCCCTTCTGGCCGGCGGCAAGGTTGCGACGGTAGAAGGCGTTGGACTCTTCGGCAGTCGAGAAGCCGGCATATTGCCGGATCGTCCAGGGTTGCTGGACATACATCGTCGGATAGGGGCCGCGCACGAAAGGCGGCAGGCCTGGATAGGTATCGAGATGTGGCAAGCCCTTGAGATCGCCCTGGTTGTAGAGATGCTTGACGGCAATGCCTTCCGGCGTCATCCGCTGGCCTTTGACCTCGACCGGCACCCGCCGTGGCGGCGACCAGGCGATCTGGCTGAAATCCGGGATCATGGTACGGCTCCGATCGACTGATCTATGCGGATCGGAAATAGCGGCTCGCACACCGCAACGCCTTCGGTGAAGGCAGGCCGCCGCTCCGCCGCCAGCGTCTCGACCGGACGCTCGGTCTTCGACGGGTGCAGCGTCGTGCCGACGATCGCCCGTTCGCCCGCCTGGTAGACTGTGTTGCGGCGGGCGGAAGCTGCCTGGACGCGCCTCTGGATGTGGCCTTGCTCAAGGCTGGTCAGCACGCCGCCTTCCGCCTCGATCTGCTGGAACTCCTGCCAGGCCGCCGCGCAGAGCTCCGCAGTCAGCGCTTCGACGGCGCCCGAACCGCAAACCGGATCGGCGACGTGGTCGATGTGGCTTTCATTGGCCATGATTAGTTGCGCGTTGCGGGCAACGCGGCGGGCAAAACCCGCGGGTAGGCCGTGCGCGATGGTGTGCGGCAGGATGGCGATCGAATCCGCGCCGCCGGCGGCAGCCGCAAAAGCGGCGATGGTGGTGCGCAGGATGTTGGTTTCCGGTTCGGCCGTCGTCATCATCCGGAAGGAGGTTTCGGCATGGATGCTGGCGGTGGAGGGCGGTATCGAGCAGGCCTCCTGGACACGCGCCCACAGTCTGCGCAACGCCCTGACCTTGGCCGTCGACACGAACTGGTCCTGGTCGACGCTCAGCGCAAAACCGATATGCGGCGCCGCGTAGACGAGCGGCTGGCGCGCCTTCTCGAACAGCCTCAAATAGGAGACGGCCGAGGCGAGCATGGTGCCAAGCTCCTGCGCCTCGGTGGCGCCGGCATTGTGGAATACCCGCCCGTCGGCCTCCAGCAGCACGCCGGGCACACCCATCGAAAAGAAATGCGCCAGCGATTGCGGCATCGAAGCCTGTAAAGCCTCGATCGACATGCGCAGCCTGCCGGTCCCGGCAAAGATCGCCGCCGGATCGATGCCGAAGGAGAGGTTGAGCTTTGCCGGGTCGGAGCGGCGCTTGGTCAAAAACGCCACCAGCCAGTCGGCCACGGCACGGCTCCAGGGATGGGCGTCGATGCGGATCTGGATGCGGTTGAGCGGCACGCCGTCGAGCACGCCCTCCAGCGCCTCCGCCGTCCTCGGCAAGCCATAGCCGAAGGCGTTCGGCGCACCCTCGAAGACAAGGGACAGTCCGGTGGCACCCTGCGCGACGTCTTCCAGCGCCTGCGCATTGGCGCGGCCTATGTCCGGATCGTCGATGCGCTGGCTGACGATCCACGGTGATCCCGGCTTGGCGCGCACGACAGGCTCCGCCGTGACCGAACGCTCGTAGAGCGGCTCGATGCGGATGGCGTCGTCCGTATGCGAGACGAGCTTTTCCTCGAAGGACCCGCCGGCCAGCGCCTTCTCCGCCAGCGCCAGCCATCGTTGCCGGTCGACGTTCGGAAGTTCGGCATCCTGGGTCAAGGCACCGGCGCCCATCGGTTCTCCTCGTTCTAGCGGCCGCAGCGGCCGACTATGTCAGTCTACGGTCCCCGGCCCGATATCACAATGCAGCACACATGCCGTGCAACGCGCCTTCCGTGATTGTGACCGTCAACCGATTGCCAAACATGGGCAGGTTCCGCAAGCTCCAAAAGCCATTTTCGACAACGCCCATTGTCGCTGCGCAATGGCCTCACTATACCTGCGGCGGGGCTCCCTTTTCTTCAAGGGATCAGGGCATTCAACCCTATAGGTTTGCGGAGACCGGACACATGGCCGACGATACCAGTATCTTCATAGGGGCCAGCCGCAAGCCGGACGACAGCTATCAGCGGCCCGAACAGCTTTTGCTGCAATATGGCAATCGTCATGGCCTTGTCACCGGCGCGACCGGCACCGGCAAGACGGTGACCCTGCAGATATTGGCCGAGGGTTTCTCCAATGCCGGCGTGCCGGTATTCTGCGCCGACATCAAGGGCGACCTGTCGGGTATCGCCATGATGGGCACAGCGCAGGATTTCCTGGTCAAGCGAGCCGAGCAGGTCAAGCTCGATCCCTATGAATTCCAGGAATTCCCGGTCATCTTCTGGGATCTGTTCGGCGAGCAGGGCCACCCGATCCGCGCCACCATCTCGGAGATGGGCCCACTGCTTCTGTCGCGGTTGATGAACCTTTCCGAGGCGCAGGAAGGCATCATGAACATCGCCTTCCGCATCGCCGACGAGGAAGGCCTTCTGCTGCTCGATTTGAAGGACCTGCAGTCACTGCTTGCCAATATCGCCGACCGCGCCGAAGAGATCGGCGCCCGCTACGGCAATGTGACGAAACCTTCGGTCGGCGCGATCCAGCGCACGCTGCTGGTCCTGGAGCAGCAGGGCGCTGCCAATTTCTTCGGCGAGCCGGCATTGCGGATATCCGACATCATGCGCACCACGCGCGATGGACGCGGCGCCATCAGCGTGCTCGCCGCCGACAAGCTGATGATGAATCCGCGGCTCTATGCGACGTTCCTTCTGTGGCTGATGTCGGAACTGTTCGAGGAACTGCCGGAAGTCGGCGACCCGGACAAGCCGAAGCTTGTCTTTTTCTTCGACGAGGCACACCTTCTGTTCGACGACGCGCCGAAGGTGCTGATCGACCGCGTCGAACAGGTGGTCCGGCTGATCCGTTCGAAGGGCGTCGGCGTCTATTTCGTCACGCAAAATCCGCTGGATATCCCTGAAACGGTGCTGGCCCAGCTCGGCAACCGGGTGCAGCACGCACTTCGTGCCTATACGCCGCGCGAACAGAAGGCCGTCAAGACGGCGGCCGAGACGTTCAGGCCCAATCCCGATTTCGACTGCGCAATCGTGATCACGCAGCTCGGCACCGGCGAGGCGCTTGTCTCGACGCTGGAAGCCAAGGGCGTGCCGTCCATGGTGCAGCGGACGCTGATCCGCCCGCCATCGTCGCGCCTTGGCCCGATCACGCCCGACGAGCGCCGCAAGCTGATCCCTGAGAGCCCGGTTGCCGGACAGTACGACCAGACCGTCGATCGCGAATCGGCTTTCGAGATCCTGCAGAAAAAGGCCAAGGACGCCCAGGAGGCACAGGCGCAGCAACAGGACGCAGGCCGCTCACGCTGGACCATTCCAGGCTTCGGCAATGACGATCTCCAGCCGACCGGCGGCGGCCGCGCGCCGCGGCCCTCCAACCGTCAGACGGTGGCGGAGGCGGCGATCAAATCCATCGTGCGCTCGGTCGGTTCGTCAGTCGGACGGGCGATCGTCCGCGGGATTTTGGGGAGCCTGTCCAGGGGCAGTGAGGGGCATCGGACCCGAAGGCGGGCATCGGTGTTGGCAATTCTGTCCTGGCATCAAGCGCCAGTAGCCAGATCTGGAGGACAGCGCACGGCGGCTATGCGCCAATAGCTGCCGTCGGACCGTCTGCAAAAGTGTAAACGCGTACCGGCAGTAGCTTAGCTCAGCGTCACCAACAGGCGCGCGGCAGCCTTCAAATCTTCCGTACTCGCGCCTTCTACGAAATGCTCCGCAACCGATTGCAAGAGCTCGCGAGCACCGTCGATCTCCCCTCGTTCAGCCATCAACGCTGCCATATCAATTGCGGTTCGCAGCTCCCATGCCCGCGCGCCCTGACTCCGGCTCAACTCCAGTGCCTGCATTAGGGATGCGCCGACCTCGTCGCGATTGCGTTCCGACAGTTGTTGGAGAAGAAGGCCTCCCTTCATCCGCAGCAACTCCGGAAGGTACAATTGGTCACCGTTCTTTTCGACTTGACCGACTGAATCACCGATCAGCGCGACTGCTTCGTCGACCTGACCGATCGCGGATAGTCCTCTAACCAGCGAGAGGTTGAGCTCGGTCGTGAGCAATTCGTAAGGTGCTGCGTGGAGCTTTTGGAGAGAACTCTGGAGGCCCCCGACCCCACCTGTCGCATCCCCGTGCCGGATTGCGACTTCGCTTTTGAATCCCCGACCGACCAGCAGGTAAGGGGCCATGGAATGGGACTCGGCGCGGGAAATCAGCATGTCGATGTGTGCCTCCGCGCTCTCCAGTTCCCCGGCCCACAGGAACACCGATATTCCCCAGATCAGGGCGATCGCCAGAGTCAGCGAGTGGTCCATGGCGGCGGCCTCTTCGACGGCCTGTCGAGCACGTTCCATGGCTTGGTCCGGATGGCCTTGCAGCCAAAGGTTCCTCGCCAGGATAGCCTTGGCCAGGATTTTGCCCTCGAAACCGAGATAGACCGTTGTGGTTCGCTGAGAGCTTGGCCCACGATCCAGCGCTGCCTCAAGCTCCGCGCGGGCTTCGGCCAGGTCACCACGAAGGTGAAGCGATATCCCCAGAATGGTATGCGCCAACGCAATCGCGACCGGATCCTCCAGGGTCGCGGCTATGGCTGAACAGCGTTTTGCAAACTGGAGGGCGGTCACGAAATTGCCTGTCCGCAGGTGGAACATGTTGAGCGGACCCAGCAGGCGCACTTGATCCAACGTATTACCGCGTTCTTCGGCAATCGCCAGGCTTTTCTCCAGGGCGACGCGCGCCGCATCACGCCCTCCCCGCATGAACATCAGGGACACACCCAAGGCTGCCTGGAGATGCATCTCGTCAAGTCCGCCAAGAGCGGCATCGTCGAGAGCGAATATCGCGCGTTCTGACCAGCGATGACACTCCGGCAACAAGGACATCGCCAGGAAAACAGGCGCGGCAGCAGTGGCAAGTCCGATGCCGATATCAGCGTTTCCGCCCTGGCCGAAGCACCATTCCAGAGCGGCCCGCACATTGTTGATGGCGGCGAAGTGAGGAGCCCGCTCCTCGCCGGTCGCCAGACCTGGCCACTCGATACCTGTTTGCTCAAGCCATCTTCGATAGTAGGCGGCGTGGCGCACCGCCAGATCGGCGGCCTCGGCGTCATCTATGCTGATATCGAGGACGTAGGCGCGCGTGGTATCCAGGAGCCGATAGCGCATCATCGCTCCGAGCGGGCGCGTCGCTATGATCGACTTGGCAACAAGACTATCCATGGCATTAAGAACGGTCGATCTGTCGAGGGCAGCGCTTGTGACGACTTCCAAGACCGCATCGAGCGTGAAATGACCAAGGAATACAGCGAGCCTGCGAAGCACTGCGCGCTCCAGGTCGGTAAGTAGCCCAAAGCTCCAATCCAGCGTGGCCTGCAGGGTCTTTTGACGCGGTGGCGCGGTCCGCGATCCCAGCCACAGCAAAGTCAGACGTTGATCGAGAAGCGCGGCGGTTTGTTGCAATCCATAAGACTCGACCCGCCGGGCCGCCAACTCGATTGCGAGCGCCACACCGTCAAGCTTTCGACAGATGCTTGCGACGATCAGGGCTTCCGCATCGCTGACATCCAAGCGCGCGCCACTTGCCACCGCGCGCTCCACGAACAGTTGAATGGCCGGGAACGTCTGGACAACCGCCGTCGTAAGCCTTGGGTCGTCCGGCGGACAGGCAAGGGCATCCAATCGGTAGATATGCTCGCCTTCGACCCGAAGCGCTTCGTCATGGCGCTTCTCTCGGAGCCGCCCGCCACCAAGCCGATAGTCTAAGTCAAATACAACACCTGCACCATAGGCGAACGGTGGCAGGACCCCGCTGCCCGGAGCCACCAGCGCTGACAGCCACTAACAGGGGGCTCACAACACATAACGGGCGATTCTCGTCCTGCGGGCGTAAGTTTTCGGCAGCACCGAGCACCCCCAGGAGAGACCCATGAATACGAACAAGACTCCCGAACTAATCGATCAGGACCGCCGCCTGGTTTTGAGCACGGCCGCAATGGGCATTGCCGCCGTAGGTACTGCCAGCCTGCTCCCATCGGTCGCCGCAGCCGCGGGCGATGCGATCCGGCCCTTCAAGGTCAGCTTTCCTCAGGAGGAAATCGACGAGCTTAGCCGACGCGTCGCCGCGACCCGCTGGCCGGACCAGGAGAATGTGGCCGACGACACCCAGGGCGTGCAGCTCGCCACAATGCAGAAGCTCGCGAAGTACTGGGCGACGGACTACGACTGGCGCAAGATGGAGGCCCGGCTCCATGCCCTGCCGCAGTTCATCACCGAGATCGAGGGGCTGGACATCCACTTCATCCATGTCCGCTCCAGGCATGAGAATGCCTTGCCGATCATCGTCACGCATGGCTGGCCTGGCTCGATCATAGAGCAGCTGAAGGTCATCGAGCCACTCACCAATCCAACTGCATACGGCGGGACTGAGGCGGATGCGTTCCACGTGGTGATCCCGTCCTTGCCAGGCTATGGGTTCTCCGGCAAGCCGACGGCACCTGGCTGGATCCCTGCCCGCATCGCCAAGGCGTGGGCTACGCTGATGCAGCGTCTCGGCTACACGAAATACGTCGCACAGGGCGGCGACTGGGGCAACGCCGTGTCGGAGACGATGGCGCTGCAAGAGCCTCCGGGCTTGCTTGGCATCCACACCAACATGGCTGCCACCGTGCCCGCCGACATCTCGAAGGCGCTTGCCGCCGGCGGCCCGGCGCCCGCCGGCCTCTCGCCCGACGAGAAGCGGGCCTACGACCAGCTCGACGACTTCTACAAGAACGGGCTGGGCTACGCGATCGAGATGAACAATCGCCCGCAGACGCTCTACGGCATCGTCGACTCGCCGGTTGGTCTCGCAGCCTGGATGCTCGACCACGACATCCGCAGCTACGAGCTGATCGCACGCGTCTTCGACGGGCAGGCGGAAGGGCTGACGAAGGACGATATCCTGGACAATGTCACGATGTACTGGCTGACCAACACGGCGATCTCCTCGGCGCGTCTTTACTGGGACAACGCGCACCACCCGACGGGAGGCTTCTTCGACCCCAGGGGCATCAAGATCCCGGTCGCTGTGAGCGCCTTCCCGGACGAGATCTACCAGGCGCCGCAGAGCTGGGCTGAAAAGGCGTATCCGAAGCTTATCCATTACAACCGGCTCCTCAAGGGCGGCCATTTCGCAGCCTGGGAGCAGCCCGCGGCCTTCACCGCCGAACTCCGGACGGCATTTCGTCCGCTGCGCCAGCAAATCTGACCCCCAGCAGGGTTCCGCTTGCAGTCACACCTGCTCGACTGCCCAAGGCAACCCGATTGAACCCGGGACAAAGGAGAACGTCATGTCAGCAATCGCACAATCTTCCGCATCGCACGAACCCATCACGAAGATGGCAGCCCCCGTCGAGGACCATGAAATCGTCGATTCAAGCTTTACGGCTATCATCAACGCGCCGATCGAGAAGATCGACATTCCCAACTGGTGCTTCGCGCTGTCGGAACATGAATATCAGGGGTGTTCGCCCGCCCACATAGCGGCGGGTTTCACGACGGCGCCGGATGGCAAGCGCATGTCGATCAATGTCGAGATCATCGGCGGCAGCCTGATGGTGCAACATTATGTCGAGACGCTCGGCCGCAAGGATCACCTCATCCTGGAGTCGGTTTCAGACCTCTTCACGCCTACGGGCCGCACCACGATCCGTGTGCATTGGGAGCTGAGCGTCAAGGTTATCGACAGTCGCCGATGTGAGTTTATCAACCACGTCCGGTCCTGGGCCACGAAGGAATTCATGGCTTTCTTCGAGCGCCAGGGCATCCCGTTCGAGGTGCTTCGGTCACAGCGCCAGCCCATGTCGATCGCTCACAACAAGGGCGAGACGCCGCTTTTTGCGGCCAGCATCGAACGAGCCGCGCTCAGGAACTGAGCGGCAGCATCTGGCTTGTGATCTAGCCGCTCCATGGAGGAGGCACAATGACGAGGCACGCACATGACCGGGAGGTCACCGCACTTCTGGTGATCGATCCGTACAACGACTTCATTTCCGATGGGGGCAAGATATGGCCCCGCATCCGGGCTGTCGCAGAGGCGAACGGCTGCGTGCCTCACATGCTGCAAGTCCTGAATGCCGCGCGTCAAGCTAAGCTTCGCGTCTTCTATGCAATGCATCATCAATACCGTCCGGGCGACTATGAGACATGGACTTACGTCGCGCCCGTCCAGAGGAGAGCATGGAAGAGCAAGAGCTTTGAATACGGCACCTGGGGCGGCGAGATTCGGTCCGAGTTCGAGCCCAAGCCAGGCGAGACTGTCGCCACCGAACATTGGTGTTCCAGTGGGTTCGCCAATACGGATCTGGATCTGCAGCTGAAAAGGCACGGAATCCAGAAACTCATTGTCATCGGACTGATCGCACACACCTGCGTCGAAGCGACCGTTCGCTTCGCCGCCGAGCTCGGCTACGACGTAACGGTGGTGAGGGACGCGACGGCAGACTACTCGGATGAGGAGATGCACGCGGCTCTCGACGTCAACATGCCGAACTACGCCAGCGCGATTGTCACGACAGACGAAATCATCGACTCGATTTCTGCCGTCCAGACCTCGGCCGCCGAGGCGTAGTGATGATCGATCTCACACGCGAGGGAATGGCCAACCGTGCGCATCTCACTCTTCACACCGGCGGACCATTTCCGTGCGCTCGACGCGTCAAAATACGTCGAAGAGAACTTGGCTCTCGCCGACATCCAGCAGAGAGATCGAGAACAGGCTCGGTCATTACGTGGCAACGATCGGGCAGGACCAGGTCCCACCCAACTGGAAAGAAAACGACCATGTCAGACATCGCAACGGCCCGTCAGGGCGAAAAGACCTCCGACACCGCAAGCGCACGTCCCGTCGACCTGAAGTTCGAGGTTGTCATTATTCCGGTCGCAGACGTCGACCGCTGCAAGCAGTTCTACGAGGGCCTCGGCTGGCGGCTCGATGCCGACTTCGCGGTCGGCGACACGTTCCGGGTTGTGCAGTTCACGCCTCCGGGCTCGCCTGGCTCGATCCACTTCGGCAAGGGTGTCACCTCGGCCGCGCCGGGGTCGACACAGGGTCTCTATCTCATCGTGTCCGACATCGTGGCGGCGCGCGCCGAGCTCATAGCTCATGGTGCAGATGTGAGCGAAGTGTTCCACCGTGCCGGTCCGGGACAGCCTGCTGTCAATGGTCGGGACCCGGAGGGACGCAGCTACGTCTCCTTTGCAACGTTCAGCGATCCCGACGGGAACGGCTGGCTGCTCCAGGAGATCACCACCCGGTTTCCGGGCCGGATCGACTCGAAGGCGACGAGCTTCGCCTCCGAGGGCGACCTGGCCGCCGCAATGCGGCGCGCGTCGGTCGCCCACGGAGAGCACGAGAAGCGGACCGGCGGCCAGCGAGACGAGAACTGGCCGGACTGGTACGCCGAATACATGGTGGCCGAGCAGTCTGGCGAGGAACTGCCGCAGTAGGACGAGCTTCCAGACGGCGGTACACTGCCGCCGTATTCGTCCGCGGCCTGCGGAGATCGTGGCGACCTGACGGCCTTTGTCGGAGGAAATCATGAGTACCGCAGCCATCCCCACTCAGCGCGAACCTGAACTTCTTGGCCAGACCGTCGTCGTCATCGGCGGTAGCGCCGGCATCGGTCTGGAGACCGCCCGGCGTGCCCGCGCCGAAGGCGCCCGCGTCATCCTCACCCGACGCAATCGCGACCGCCTCGATCAAGCAGCGCGCGAGATTAGCGCTGAGGGCACCGCCGCCTTCGACGCCAACGATGCGACCCAGCTGAAGTCGTTCTTTCAAGATCTGCCGGACTTGATCGACCATGTGATGGTTACTGCCGGCGCTCCCCATTATCGCTCACCCCTCGAAATTCCTCCCGAGGAGGCACGACACGATCTCACGGACGACCTATTGCTCGCGCTCAATGTGGCACGCAGCGCCGCTGGCAAGGTCGGGTCGGCCGGCTCACTGATATTCATGGGCGGCACGGGCGCACGCCGCCCAAAACCAGGCCTCGCGATCGTCTCGACGGTTACCGTCGCGTTCCCCGCGCTCATCGCCAATCTCGCGCTCGAGCTCGCGCCGATACGCGTCAACCTGATCGCCGCAGGCTTCGTCGACACGCCACTGTCGGCGTCGCTGCTCGGCGACAACCTCGACAAGCGGCGCGACGAACTGCGCGCGACGCTGCCAATCCGACGTGTCGTCGGACCGGCTGATGTCGCCGCGCTCGCCGTTCACATCATGAGCAACACGGCGCTGACGGGCGCGACATACGACGTCGACGGCGGCCAGCAGCTCGTCTCGTGACTACGCAGGAACAAAGCACATTGCCTCATCACAAAGAGACATCACCATGAACACGATCAGTGTTTGCGACAAAATCGATGAGCGCCGCCGTCGCCTGATCGGTGCAGCCGCAATGGGCATGACGCTTGCCGAACTCGGCATGACCGCGACAGCGAAGGCGGCGCCCAGCGGAGTCGACCAGACGACGGCGTCTGCGATGCACACGGCAAAGAACTCGTTCGGCGCACCCAGGCAGATCGATGCCGGTGTCCTTAATGTCGGCTATGCAGAGGCCGGCCCTGCCGACGGTCCGCCCGTTATCCTTCTCCATGGCTGGCCTTACGACATCCACACATATGTCGACGTTGCGCCCATTCTGGCGGTGAAAGGCCGCCGCGTGATCGTGCCCTACCTGCGCGGATACGGCACGACGCGGTTCCTGTCGGACGAGACGATGCGCAATGGTCAGCAGTCGGCCATCGCTGCCGACATCGTCGCGCTGATGGATGCGCTGGGTATCGAGAAGGCGACGATTGCCGGCTGCGACTGGGGCGCTCGGACGGCGAACATCATCGCCGCCCTGTGGCCGGAACGCTGCAAGGCGATGGTCTCGGTGAGCGGCTATCTCATCGGCAACCAGCAAGCCGGCAAACTGCCGCTGCCGCCGAAGGCCGAGCTGCAATGGTGGTACCAATATTACTTCGCTACCGATCGCGGCCGTGTCGGCTACGAGAAATATACGCGCGATTTCGCCAGGCTGATTTGGCAGCTCGCCTCGCCGCAATGGAATTTCGATGAGCCCACGTTCGAGCGGAGTGCTGCGGCCTTCGACAATCCGGATCACGTCGCGATCGTCATCCACAATTACCGCTGGCGGCTCGGCCTGGCAGAAGGCGAGGCGCAATATGATTCACTGGAGCAGCGGCTTGCTCAGGCACCCGTCATCTCGGTGCCCACGATGACGCTCGAGGGCGACGCCAATGGCGCGCCGCATCCGGACGCCAGCGCTTACGCCAAGATGTTTTCAGGCAGATATAGCCACCGGGTAGTCATGGGCGGCATTGGACACAACCTACCCCAGGAAGCGCCACAGGCCTTTGCCAACGCCGTTGTCGAGGTCGACGCGTGATCGAGTTCGCGGCGCCGCCCCTCCGGCAGGTACTACAACCACCAAAAGAGTGCCTATGAACCCGATCGCAAGGGTTGTTTATACGGCCAGGACCGCAACCACAGGTGGCCGCGAGAATGGCGCCTCGCGCAGCTCTGATGGCCTTCTGGACATCAGGCTTTCCATACCCGGATCGGCGCGCATCGGCACCAACCCGGAGCAACTTCTTGCAGCCGGCTGGTCGGCCAGCTTCGCAAGCGCGGTTGCGTCTGTGGCTCACGAACAAAAAATCACGCTGCCGGCCGGAGTGAGAATCGATGCCGAGGTTGATCTGAATCTCGGGGACGACGGCTACTCTCTCAGCACTCGGCTCAACGTCAGCCTGCCTGGCGTGGAGTACAATACCGCACGAGCCCTGATCGACGAGGCGCACGACATTTGTCCGTACTCGAAAGCGACGCGCGGCAACGTTCAAATTGCGATCAACCTGCTCTGAGTGGATTGCATCGATCGTTGAAGCAATTGGCATGGCCAGGGTTACATTTTGGATCATTCCTTCTCGGCAAGGTCTACAAAAACCTGCCACGACATCGCACCTGTCAGAGCGCATCCAGCACAAATACGGTCGGGATGACAGGAGGCGTATCCCTCCGGTCACCGTGATAATCCCTTCTGAGCGCGAAATGTCCGCTCTGGATCATGAGATGTCCACCGGCGGCGTCTGCATACAGTGCGGCAGAATCCGCTGCTCGACGTAAGCATCAAATCCAAGCGGGCGCCGGTACGGGCAAGCCGACGCTCGGCAAAACCAGCAGGAGCGAGGAAGATCCCTCCCGCGCTTTCGGCCAGCTCAGAAGATCGAGTTTGTGATCGATTTTATCGGGCCGAGCAGGATCGATCCTTCCGGCACGCCGGCGTCGATCGGAATGGCTTTGCGGTTTGCTGTCGCCACCATCGGCTGACCGATGTCGGCCGTCACCACGACCGGGGTCTTGTTCGGCACTCGGTCGTAGAGATCGATAATGTCCTGGTTCATCAGGCGCACACAGCCCGACGACACCGACTTGCCGATCGACCGCCATTCCGGCGAACCGTGCAAGCGGTAGAGCGTGTCCTGGTTGCCCTGGAAGAGATAAAGCGCCCGCGCGCCAAGCGGGTTCTTGAGCCCGCCGGGCATGCCGCCATTGTCGGCGCTGTACGGTCTTAGTTCGGGCTGGCGGGTGATCATTTCGTCCGGCGGCGTCCATTTCGGCCATTTCTGCTTCCATTGGACCACGGCATCGCCCGACCATTCGAAGCCGGCGCGGCCGAGGCCGACGCCGTAGCGGATCGCCTGGCCCCCCGGGCGCACCAGATAGAGGAAGTGATTGGTGGTGTCGACGACGATGGTGCCCGGCTGCTGCCCGGTCGGATCGTCCACGATCTGCCGCAGGAACTGCGGGTCGATCTTGTCGACCGGTATGGCCGGCAGCTCGAAGCCGCCATCCGACATCGGCCCATACATCGTCACATAGTCGCCGAGCGCCGGCTCGACATAGGTCGGCGGCGGTGGCTCGACCGGTTGTTGCGACAGCGTGGTGCAACTGGAGACCGCGACCGAGGCGGCGCCAAGCGCTGCTGCGTTGAGAAAACCGCGACGGCTCAGGCGCAGAGAGGACGATGGGGGTGTGAACATGATTGCCTTTTTTAAGTCTCAAATCGCAACAAAGCATGAATACGCCCGGTTGCGCGCGGTTGCCCGAGCAATGCCCGGCGCGATAGGCGGTTCCAATTCTGGCCGCAGGGTGGACAAACAAAGGCAAAGCTGTGACTGGATCGTCACTGTTGCACCGAGGCAACATGTCCGGCCGTCAAACCCCGGCGACCAGACCTTCAAGGGACGGCAGGATCAGGGCCGGTGGAAAATCCCGGTATTCCTCTGGCTGATTGGCGCGGTTGATCCACACCGTCCTGAAGCCGAATTTGGTGGCGCCGGCGACGTCCCAGCGGTTGGATGACTGGAAAGAGACAGCGCCCGGATAGAGGCGCCAGCCCGTGGTGACCATGTCGTAGACCGACGGATCGGTCTTGAAGCGCCTGACGCTGTCGACGGAAAAGACGTCGTCCAGGACCTGGTCGAGCGCGGCGGATTTGACGGCCGCTTCCAGCATCTCAGGCGAACCGTTGGACAGGATCGCCAGCCTTGCTCCCGATGCCTTGAGCGCCTTGAGCACGGCCGGCACCTCCGGATAGCAGTCCAGCCGCCAATAAGCCTCGAGCAGCTTCGCCCTCAGCCCGGCATCCGCGGATGGAACCTTGCGCAGGGCGAAGTCGAGGGCCTGCTCGGTGAGCTGCCAGAAATCGGCATAGGCCCCCATCAGCGTCCTGACCCAAGAATATTCCAGCTGCTTGGCGCGCCAGATATCGGACAGCAACTGGCCGTCTGGCCCAATCTGGTCGGCGTGACGGCGCACGGCCGCATGCACGTCGAACAGCGTGCCGTAGGCGTCGAAAACGTAAGCCGCATGGTGCATGCAACAGTTTTGAGGCCGCGTAAGGCAAGGCGCAAGCGCTGATTGCAGTCCGCCAGCCCGCTGGCCTCAACAAATCTCAGCCAAGCCGGTTGACGGCGGCCGCCAAAGCATCTTCCAATGCGCCGCAACAAGCATCGAACGGAACCTGGCAATGACACTGGCGACTGCGGCGCAATCCGCGACATGGACCTTCGTCGACGGCGACTGGTACGAGGGCAATGTTGCCATTCTAGGGCCGCGCAGCCACGCCATGTGGCTCGGCACCAGCGTGTTCGACGGCGCCCGTTGGTTCGAGGGCGTCGCCCCCGATCTCGATCGCCATGCAGCAAGGGTAAACGCCTCGGCGATCGCGCTCGGCCTGAAGCCGACGATGAGCACCGACAAGATCGTCGGGCTGACCTGGGACGGGCTGAAGAAGTTCGACGGCAAGACGGCAGTCTACATCAGGCCGATGTATTGGGCCGAGCATGGCGGCTATATGGGCGTGCCGGCCGACCCGGCCTCGACTCGTTTCTGCCTTTGCCTCTACGAATCGCAGATGATCTCGCCGGCGGGGTTTTCGGTGACGGTGTCGCCGTTCCGGCGCCCGACCATCGAAACCATGCCGACCAACGCCAAGGCCGGCTGCCTTTATCCCAACAACGGCCGGGCCATCCTAGAAGCCAAGATGCGCGGCTTCGACAATGCGCTCGTGCTCGACATGCTGGGCAATGTCGCCGAGACCGGCACCTCGAATATTTTCCTGGTCAAGGACGGCCATGTCCTGACGCCGGCGCCGAACGGCACCTTCCTGTCCGGCATTACCCGCGCGCGCACCATGGCCCTGCTAGGCGAATACGGTTTCACGACGACGGAAAAGACGCTGTCGATCCGCGACTTCCTGGAGGCGGACGAAATCTTCTCGACCGGAAACCACTCGAAAGTCGTGCCGGTCACCCGTATCGAGGATCGCAATCTGCAGCCCGGACCGGTGGCCAAGAAGGCGCGCGAACTCTATTGGGAATGGGCGCATTCGACTTCGCCCGGCTGACCCGCTAAAAAGCGGCCGGCGCTTCGTTTCCGGAGTTGTTCCAGACCAATCCAGTCCTATGTTAGTCCGGTATCGACACCGGATTTTTCCACGAGGGAGTACGACCGATGGCTTTTGAATTGCCCGCCTTGCCCTATGATTACGAGGCTTTGCAGCCTTATATGTCCAAGGAAACGCTGGAATATCATCACGACAAGCACCACAAGGCCTATGTCGACAACGGCAACAAGCTGGCCGCCGAGGCGGGCATGGGCGATTTGTCGGTCGAAGAGGCCGTCAAACAGTCCTTCGGCAAGAATGCGGGCCTCTTCAACAATGCCGCCCAGCACTACAATCACATTCATTTCTGGAAATGGATGAAGAAGGGTGGCGGTGGCAACAAGCTGCCGGGCGCATTGCAAAAGGCGGTCGACAGCGATCTTGGTGGCTACGACAAGTTCAAAGCCGACTTCATCGCCGCCGGCACCACCCAGTTCGGTTCGGGTTGGGCCTGGGTCTCGGTCAAGGACGGCAAGCTGGCTATCTCGAAGACGCCGAATGGCGAGAACCCGCTCGTCCATGGCGCGACGCCGATCCTTGGCGTCGATGTCTGGGAACATTCCTATTATATCGATTACCGCAACGCCCGGCCGAAATATCTCGAAGCCTTCGTCGACAGTCTCATCAATTGGGACTATGTGCTCGAGCTCTACGAAAAGGCCTGATCCGTTCCAGAAAAGCCCCGGCAGAACCGGGGCTTTTCTTTTTCAGCATCAGAACGACAGCTGCAAAATTTCACGCAAGCGTGAGGCGAAGCGTCGGAATTTTTAAGCCATCCTTGCCGTTTGTAATCGGGGTGGGACCGCATCCTGAATTTGCCTTCAACATGGAGCCAAGTGAATGAGAAAGCTTATCCTCGCCATCTCGATGCTCGCCTTCGCCGGTTCGGCGGCATTTGGAGACCCGGTAGCCGACCGGCAGGCCCTGATGAAGGAACGTGGCAAGATCGCCGCCGGCTTGTCGAAAGTGGTCAAGGGCGAGACGCCCTACGACGCCGCTTCGGTGCTGACGGCGTTGCAGGCACTGCAGGTCAATGCCGAGAAATTCCATACCGGCGTCGACACGCTTTTCCCGGCGGGCAGCGACACCGGCGACACCACGGCGTCCCCAAAAATCTGGCAGGACATGGCCGGCTTCAAGACGGCTGAAGGCAAGTACCTCGCCGACGTCAAGGCGGCGGTCGCCGCAGCACCTGCGGATGCCGACGCATTGAAGGCGCAGTTCAACACCATCGGCGGCGGCTGCGGCAACTGTCATCAAAACTACAGGGTGAAAAAAGGCTGATAGCGGGCAATGCGCTTGCTGGAGAAACTTGTCGGCGCCGCCCTCGTTCTGGGCGGCGCGGCCGCGATTGCCGGCTGGTTCCTGTCGGCTCCGGTCAGGCTCGATGCCGCAACGCTGGCTGAGCTTGGTCCTGGCGACGCCGCCAGGGGCAAGCGCATCTTCTACACCGGCGGCTGCACATCCTGTCATGCCAAGCCTGGCTCGCAAGGCGACGCCCGTCTTCAGCTGGCGGGCGGCCTTGAACTCAAGACGCCATTCGGCACCTTCGTGCCGCCGAACATATCGCAGGATACCAGGGACGGCATCGGCGCCTGGCCGGTCGAGGATCTTGCCAACGCCATGCTGAAGGGCGTGTCGCCGTCGGGCGAGCATCTCTATCCGGCATTTCCCTATACTTCCTACGCGCGCATGAAGCCGGCCGACATTGCCGATCTCTATGCATTCCTGAAGACGTTACCCGCGGTCGCCGGCAAGGCGCCCGCCAATTCGCTGGCATTTCCCTTCAATGTCCGACGCGGTCTTGGCTTGTGGAAGCTGCTCTATTTGAGTGACCAGCCGGTCGTTTCCTTTCCCGACGGCACACCGGATCCGGTGTTGACAGGCCGCTATCTGGTCGAAGGCCCCGGCCATTGCGGCGAATGCCACACGCCGCGGGATCTTACCGGCGGCACCAGGAAGAGCCAATGGCTGGCAGGCGCCGCCGCCGCCGAAGGCAGCGGCATCGTGCCGAACATCACGTCGGGCGAGGGCGGCATCGCGGACTGGTCCGAGGCCGACATGGCCAACTATCTCGAAACCGGCTTCACGCCGGATTTCGATACGGTCGGCGGCGCAATGGTCGACGTGCAGCGCAACATGGCCGTGCTGACCCCGGAGGACCGCTCGGCGATCGCCGCCTACCTGAAGGCCGTGCCGCCGCATCCCAACGGCTATCCGGCGCGCAAGAAGCCGTCGAGCTGACGGCTGTTGCGTCAGCGGTCGCCGAGGAAATCGAAGCCGGTTTCGAAGAAGTGATTGTAGTCGCAGGTCATTTCCTCGCCGGGCGCAATGTCGCGCAAGGCATAGGTCTCCTCCGGCTGCGAGACGTCGCAATTCGGGCTGTCGGCATGGTTCATGTAGCGCGCATCGTCGGCTTCGAAGACGATGTAATTCGGGTCGCGCCGGTCCGGATAGGCGTAGCGGTCGAGATAGGTTCTGACCGGCCCGGTTTCCCGCTCGTAGGCCGCTACCTCGATGCGCCGGTCGTATTTCGGGTCGAGCTTCCAGACCAGCGTGCCGCGGGCAATGTGGTTCTTGGCAAAGACGCCGATGCCCTGGATGGGCGATTTGTCGAGATAGACATCGACGAGCAACATGGCAGATCCCTGGGTGATTGTGTGTTGGCGAGGCTGTGAAAAGGCCGCGCACTGGGTAGCGCGCGGCCTTTGCAATTGCGAGCGGAAAATCAGCTGTGCCTGCCCATTATCCGAAGCCTCGTACGGCTCGTCGCCTATCGAGACCCTAGCGCTGTTGCAGCGCCAGCCGGATGCCTAAGGCGCAATAGATACCGCCGACAGCTTTGCCTTGCCATCTCAGCACCGTCGGGTTTCGGCGCAGGAATGCACCGAGGCCGCCCGCACCCACGGCGAAAACCACCGTGCTGACGAGGCCCAACAGAACAAAGATGACGCCCAATATCGCCAGTTGAAGCATCACCGATCCGTTTTCAGGCCGCACGAACTGCGGAAGAAATGCGAGGAAGAAAAGCGCGGTCTTGGGATTGAGAACCTCGGTCAAAACAGCCTGCCGAAATGCTTTGGCAGCGGGGATCGTAAGTGCGCCGGCGGCCGGATAGGCCGGCGTTTTCTCGATGATCGCGCGAATGCCGAGATAAATGAGGTAGGCTGCGCCGATGTACTTCACGATGCTGAAAAGCGCCGCCGACGTGGCAATGATCGCCGAAATGCCGACGATCGCCATGAAGGTGTGGACCACGTCGCCGGCCGCGATCCCCGCGCCGGTCGCGATACCCACCCTGGTTCCGGAACTGGTTGCCCGCGCCACCGTCAGAAGAGTGGCGGGACCCGGGATGAAGACAAAGCCAAGCACAACCGCGACATAAGCTATCAACGTGGCGAGATCGATCATTGGTGGGCTCCGCAACTCTCACCGCCAATGAAGCCACGTCGCGGAACGGAAGGCAATGACCGCTCATCCGCCGATGTTCACGCCGCAAGCTCGGCCTTGCCCGTCACCTTGAGCGCGAAGGCGTAGGTGAAGGCGATTTCCTCCAGTCTTGAAAACCGGCCGGAGGCGCCGGCATGGCCTGAATCCAGGTTGATCTTGAACAGCACCGGATTCCCACCTGTCTTGCGGTCGCGCAGCCGCGCCACCCATTTGGCCGGCTCCCAATAAGTGACGCGCGGGTCGGTCAGGCCGGCCAGCGCCAGGATCGGCGGATAGTCGAGTGCGGCGACATTGTCGTAGGGTGAGTAGGCGGCGATGGTCCGGTAATCCTCCGCTGACGCGATCGGATTGCCCCATTCCGGCCATTCCGGCGGCGTCAGCGGCAAGCTGGCGTCGAGCATGGTGGTGAGCACGTCGACGAAGGGAACCTCGGCGACGATGCCGCCGAAGCATTGCGGCGCCATGTTGGCGACCGCGCCCATCAGCATGCCGCCGGCCGAACCGCCTTGCGCAACGATGCGGTCATGCTGCGTATAGCGTTCGGCGACGAGGTGGTGGGCGGCAGCGACAAAATCGGTGAACGTGTTCATCTTGTTCGCCCGCTTGCCATCGTCGTACCAGCCATAGCCCTTGTCCTTGCCGCCGCGAACATGGGCTATCGCGTAGACAAAGCCGCGGTCGACCAGCGAAAACAGATTGGTGTTGAACGCCGCGGGTACGGCTATGCCGTAAGATCCGTAGCCGTAAAGCAGGCAAGGCGCCGATCCGTCGAGCGGCGTGTCGCGGTGGTGGAGGAGCGAGATCGGCACCAGTTCGCCGTCGGCGGCAGGCGCCATCAGCCGGCGCGTGACGTAGTGCTCCGGGTCGTGGCCGGACGGCACTTCCTGGGTCTTGAGCAGCACCCGCTCGCGGGTGCGCATGTTGTAATCGAAGACCTGCGCCGGGGTCGTCATCGACGAATAGGAAAAGCGCATGATCTCGGTGTCGTATTCGTAGGAGCCGGACAGGCCGAGCGAGAAGGCTTCCTCGTCGAAGGAGATCAGGTGCTCCTCGCCGCTCTTGCGATCGCGTACGACGATGCGCGGCAGGCCTTCCTTGCGCTCGAGCCGGACCATGTGGTCCTTGAAGCCGATCACCGAAAGGATCAGCCGGCCCGCTTCGTGCGGCACTAGTTCCTGCCAATTGGCGCGCACCGGATCATGGGCCGGCGCCGTCATGATCTTGAAGTCCTTGGCGCCGTCGGCATTGGTGAGGATGAAGAAGATGTCGCCGCCTTCCTCGAGTTCGTACTGCAGGCCCGTCTGGCGCGCCGCAACCAGCTTCGGCTCTGCGAACGGATCGTTGGCGTTCATGATACGGTATTCCGAGGTCTCATGGTCGTTGATGCCGATCATGATCCACTCGTTGGAGCGCGTGCCGCCGACATCCATGAAGAAGCCGGGATCGGTCTCCTCGTAGATCAGCCGGTCGTTTTCAGGACCGTCGCCAAGCGCATGGAACAGCACTTTGGAAGGACGGTGGTTGGGGTCGAGGCGGGTGTAGAAAAAACCGTCATTGCCGGCATCCCACACACCGCCGCCGCCGGTGTCCGGGACCCTGTCCGCCAGATCGTTGCCGCCGGCCAGATCGCGGACGCGCAGCGTGTAGAATTCGGAACCCTTGTCGTCGAAGGCCCAGAGCAGCTTGCTGTGGTCGTCCGAATGATCGACGCCGCCCAGGCGGAAATAGGGCTTACCCTCGGCCTCGGCATCGCCGTCGAGCAATATCTGCTTGTCGCCGCCGTCACGCGCCGTGCGGAAATAACGCGGCTGCTGGCCGCCAAGCTTGAAGGAGGAGCCGTAGGCGTAAGGTCCGTCCTTCATCGGCACGGAAGAATCGTCTTCCTTGATGCGTCCCTTCATTTCCGCGAAAAGCTGCTTCTGCAGTTGGACCGTATTGGCCATCAGCGCCGCATGGTAAGCATTCTCGGCTTCGAGGTGGGCGCGGATTTGGCCGTCGAGCAGGGACGGATCCCTGAACATCTCTTGCCAATTGGCGGCCCTCAGCCAGGCATAGTCGTCCGTCCGCGTTATGCCGTGATGCGTGTCGAAGATCGGCCGCTTCTCCGGCTGCGGCGGCGTGGCGGTCGGAAACACTGGGGTTCTGGTCATTGCGTCTCGCTGTGGAAGCTACTTGAATGGCGAATGAACACGCCGAGCAGCGCGGGTTCAAGGGCTATGATCTATTGTCGTGGTGGCTCGAGAGGACGGGCTGGAGGAGCGGATAACGAATATTTCTTCTCGGACTGCCGCGGTTCTCGCCGTCGCTGCGATGACCCTGCCAGTGCCGGTCAATCTCATGCAACTGCCTTCGCGGCTTGGCAAGTGGCCGATATGGCTGGGTCCACGGAAATACATTACCCCATTTCAATGACACAGCGCACCGCTCCAGCGACGGCTCGCGAGCAACAGTAACGCTTCGCAACCTATGATTTTACTGAATCCGCCGATCATCCAGGCTGTAATGCCGCCGGCAGGGTCAAGCATCGAACTCTATTTACCTGCTGCCGTTTGTGTAATGGCTGCTTGCCGCCGCGTCAGTCGATGCTGGTCTGACCAGAAAAAACGGCAAGGTTACACTTTGCACGAAAGAGTGAAGCTGAATGAGGAATATTTGACTTGTATCGCTGAATAGACCGCAAGAAGCGAATTGACTTACTTGGCGCTCAGGCTCATTAAGATGCCGCGACGCGAATCGCGGAGGCTTTTTCCTGCACAAGTTCGCGCGATGCCCTGCCTGCCAAAAATAGGGCGTAGACAGAAACAATTCTCGTTGGGACCTGAACGCCATGGATATTACCGAAACACCTTCCAGAAACAGTGACGCGCTGATCGAGCTCACCGCCGACGTGGTGGCTGCCTATGTCAGCAACAATCCCGTGCCGGTCGGCGAACTGCCGAACCTCATCGCCGATGTCCATGCCGCTCTCGGGCGCGTCGGCGGGGCCGCCGAGCAGCCGCCTGCCGACAAGCAGAAGCCGGCGGTAAATCCGAAGCGTTCGGTGCATGACGACTACATCGTCTGTCTCGAGGACGGCAAGAAGTTCAAGTCGCTCAAGCGTCACTTGATGACCCACTATGATCTGACGCCCGACCAGTATCGTGAAAAGTGGAACCTGGACCCGAGCTATCCGATGGTTGCGCCCAACTATGCGGCCGCCCGTTCGCAGCTCGCCAAGAAGATGGGTCTCGGCCGCAAGCGCAAGGGACGCTGACAAGCGCTCTTCCGGTTTGCTCAAACGGCGCCTGCGGGCGCCGTTTTCGCATTGTGGGGGGACCAAGCTCGGGCCGCCAGTTTTTCATACTGCCGGCATTTGCCGTCCGGTCAGGCGGTCTGCTTCAGCGCTGCCTCGGCGTCACGCTTGATGCGCTTGACCATCGAGCGAAGACCATTGGCGCGCTGCGGCGACAGGTGCTCGTCAAGTCCGAGTGCCTTTAGCGTTGCCTCGGCGTCGGTCCTCTGGATTTCGCTGGCCGGCCGTCCCGAAAATAGCGCCAGCATGATGGCGACCAGGCCGCGCACGATATGGGCGTCGGAATCGCCCTTGAAGGTGATAACGGGGTCGGCACCCCCGCCTTGCTCGGTGGTCAGCCAGACCTGGCTGACGCAGCCCGGCACCTTGTTGGCTTGTATGCGTTGCTCGTCGGGAAACGGCGGCAGCGCTTCACCCAGTTCAATCACATAGCGATAGCGGTCTTCCCACTCGTCGAGCAGGGAAAAGTCGTCGCGGATGGTCTGGATCGTCGTCGTCATTCCCCCGGATATAGTCATCCGGCGCTGCCACGTCACGGAAAAAGAGGAGAAACGCCGCAGGCGCCGAGCGTGGGGAGCCTTGCGGTCTGGCGATGAATTCGGCCGAAACAGTCTCAGTTCTTCGCCGGCAAGTGCAGTTTCGCCGGCAGATCGACTTTCGCCGGCAAGACGATTTCCCCGGGCACGCTGCCGGTGGTCGTCACCGTATCGGGTTCAGCGGCCTTGTCGTCCAGCATGGCGGCCGCGATCTTGGCGGTCTCCTTTGCCCGGGCGGTGATGGTGTGCATTGCCGATTTGCCGGTCTCGCACACGTCCGGCTTGCGCTCGCAGATGCCGGCGATATCGCCGACGGCTTCGCGCGCCGCAAACAGCGCCTGGAGCGGCCCGACGCTTTCGCGGCCCGCATCATCGGCGCCGACACCCAGCGGCAGCGCCAGAAGCACCAGCGAAAACCAGAAAGCAGCTCTTATCAGAAAGCCCATCTGTCTGTCCTTTATGACGTCATGCATTCCGAACCGCACGACCCTTGTACCGCGATACTGACACAGACGCGCAAAGGACGGCTTGTCCCGAAAGCAACAGTTTTCCTTAAATTTTAGGTAGATTCGAAACGAAGCGTTTTGAAGTTCATTTGCCTCGAACGGCTCAGATTTTATTCAGCAAATGATAACCATCCAACTTATTGTTTTTCATGATCATTTTCTTAGTCGGCGACAGTTTGATGCCATCGGCCGCAGGTGCAGGCGCAGGCGGTGTGGATAACGCTCCGTTTACTATGGCGGCAATTGCCCCGGTTTTTCCCCGCCGGTATCCCGATATTTGCAGCCTGCCGGGGGACGATCGGCCCAGCCTTATCCATTCCTTAAACGCTGGATGCGAGTTTTGGATCGACAAAAGCCGCCTGCAAAGCAGGGCCGTTCACGACCGGGTGCGTTGAGTTGAGTGCGATCAAGGCCAGATACGCCGAGTTGCCGGGCGCGATAGCCGCCGGTTGCGAACGGATGGTTCATCCGTCCGTGCTCGGCCAGAGCGATCGTCGCCGCCACAGCCGGTTCATTGGCGTCATGCTGGCGGCTCCTTTCTTCAGCGCGGGTGCAGCGGTGACGCTGGTCACGTCGGGCATGGGCGCGGCCGTGACTGTGGCTGCCATCTTTGCGGCGTTCGGCCTTTGCTGGTTCGCCGCCCTGCTGGTGGCTGCATCGGGCAAGATGACCCTGGCCGGCCAACTCGCCTTGGTCGTCGGCAGCGTTGCCCTCGGTGCCCTTATCGCTGCCGCCGGCGGTGTGGCCTCGCCGGTTGCCTTGCTTGCGGTGGCGCTGCCGTTTGAAGCCTGGTGGATCGGCCAGTCGCGCCGTGCCGTGATCTGGGGCGCCATATCGGCCCTGGTCGCAGTCTTGCTGCAGCCTTTCGCCGGTTCGGTCTTGCCGCTCGGCCAGACCGAAATCGCCGCATGGCACTGGCTGGTACCGCTGGCCTGGGCACTCACGCTCATTCCGCGTGTCGCTCCACTTCGCGGCGCCGCCAACGCACAGCTCGATCCGGGCAATGACCGGCTCGAAGACCTCATCGACGCCGTCGTGCTGCGAATCGCGGCGCATGGCGAGGTTCTGGACGTCTCGGCTAAGGCACGCACTATGCTGAGGCTGCCGCCGGAGCTGCTTTTCGGCACCGGACTTTTCGATCGCATCCATCTGTCCGACCGCGTCCCGTATCTCAGTGCGCTGGCCGATATGCGCGATGGCGCCCTGTCGCGCCGGCTCGACCTTCGCGTACGGCTGCCGCAGAGCAGCGGCGTGACGGCCGACAATTACCGGCCGTTCTCGCTCGAGATGATGCGCGCGCCGGGGCAGGAGACTGTCTTCACGCTTCTTCTGCGCGAGAACGACGAACTGGCCGGACTGCGCCAGGAGCTTGCCGCTGCCAATGAGGCAGCTGCCTCCGCCGAGGTGGCGAAAGGACGCTTCCTTGCCGTCGTCAGCCATGAGTTGCGCACCCCGCTCAATGCCATCATCGGCTTTTCCGACATGTTGCTGCACGAGATGTTCGGCAGCTTCAAGGATCCGCGCCAGAAGGAATATGTCGGCTTGGTCAGTGATTCGGGCCAGCACCTGCTTGCCGTCGTCACCTCGATACTCGACGTATCGCGGATCGAATCGGGCGCCTACGCGACCGAACCGGAACCGTTCCGCTTCCGCGAAGCGGTCGAGATGTGCCAGTCCATGATGCTCCTGCAAGCCGAGGCAAAGGCTATCGATCTGCAGGCCCAGATCGCGCCGGACGCAGGCGAAATAAATGCCGACCGTCGCGCCGTGCAGCAGATCCTGATCAATCTCGTCTCTAACGCGATCAAGTTCACGCCCGAAGGCGGCAATGTCGTCATCGGTGCCAAGCGGATAGGCTCGCGGCTGCATTTCTGGGTCCGGGACACTGGCATCGGCATCGCCGAGGAAGATTTCGCCAACCTCGGCAAGCCGTTCATGCAGATCCAGAACGACTATACCCGCCGTTTCGAAGGCACGGGCCTCGGGCTCTCGCTGGTGAAGGGGCTGGTGGCGCTGCACGAGGGCACAATGTCGATCGAAAGCATGCCGGGCGAGGGCACCACGGTGACGATCAGCCTTCCCGTGAACGGGCCGACAGGCCGTTCGACGGAGAAAACCGGCGTGGTGCCGATGTCCGCAGCCAAAGCCAGAGCGGACGGTGGCAAAGGGGAGAGCAATGGGTCGCTCCGCAAAACAGCCTAAGGCGGTGAAGCGCCGCGGCAATGCCTTCGAGCACGGAGCGATGGCTCTGGGCAGCCTGATCTCGCGCAATCCTGTTGTGGTCGGCGGCTCCACGGCGTTCCTGGTGACGCTGTTCTACGTCTCGGCGAACGCGCTTTGGTACCAGCCATTTCCGCATGCCGGCGCGTTTTTCGCCACCAGGAGCATCGAGCGCTTTCCCCGGGCGGACAGCGACGAGCCCGAAACCACCATCAACATCGTGCGTCCGGCCGCTGCGCCGATCAAGAGCGACCCGGTCGTCGAGCAGGTCCAGGGCATATTGAAGGATCTTGATTTCTATTCCGGCATCGTCGACGGGATTCCCGGACCGAATACGCGCAAGGCCATCCAGGCCTATCAGCAAAAGGTCGGATTGAATGCCTCCGGCGAGATCGACAGCGTTCTGCTGGATCAACTGGGTGCCACGCCAAAGACCGCAGCCGTGGTGCCGCATCCCGTGCCGCGGCCGGTCGAAACGGCCGCTGCTCCAGCCGCCATTCCGGCGTCCGCATCGGCAAATGCGGCGGCACCTGATCCCCGCATCGTCAAGATCCAGGCCGGACTCAAAGCGTTCGGCAATGACGACATGCAATTGGATGGCGTCGTAGGCGCGCGCACCAAGGCCGCGATCAAGGAATTCCAAGCGCTGTTCGGCTTGCCGGAGACCGGCGAGCCAGACGAGATCGTCTACGTCAAGATGCGCGAGATCGGCCTGACCAACTAAGGGTCGAACCCCAGTCTCCCGGTCTATTTAAGCCATTGCTCCGGGTCACGCATTCCGTGGACTATCGCCACGGCTAACACGCCGTAGGGCATAGGCTCATAAATCACGATGTAGCGTCCCTCGACTAGAATGCGGGCGGTGGCGCTCAATTCCGGTCGAGCTGCGCCCATTTTGGCGTGCTCGCAAACCAATTCCAGCCTGTCGAAAATGCGTCCGATCAGCTTGTCAGCCGCCTTCTCGTTATCGATGGCAATGTGGTGCCAAATATCTCGCAAATCCTGAGAAGCTCGGGGGGTGAGCCGGTATTCAGCCACGGGCTGCGCGTTCGGCTTTCAGAGCGCGTAAGAAAGCCGTGCGATCCACGTGCTGGCCCTCGCCGCTTGCCATCCCTTCGTCATACGCCCTTTTGAGACGTTCCAGTTCAAGAGTGCGGAATTCCTCGCGCTGCTCCCATAGACGTAGTGCTTCCCTGACAATTTCACTGTTGGAAGCATAGTCTCCGCTGTTCACGGCGTCTTGTAGACGGGCGGCCTGCTTGGGCGTAAGCGACACAGTAAGAGTGCGCATGGGCTGGGCTTTCATACCGGACGCTATAGCATTTTTCACAGGAGCTAACAAGATTTGTTAGATGTTGGGTAGATCGTCGCATTCCGGGGCCTCGCTATGATAGCCAACCGTTGCTCGCGAATAAGTGACAATCTCGACGCCACAAAACCGAAATCGTGCAGGGTCGCGCCATGCGGGTAACCACCGATCTGTGGGTGTCGGCGCTGTTGCGCCGGGTTTTCAGCGCCGGCGGCTTTGCCGCCGTGGTCAAGCGCGGCGCGACGGAAGCCGGCGCGGTTTTCGTGCTGGCGCGGGGCAGGCTGGGGGAGATAGCGCTGTTCGGGCCGGCGCCGCAGACGAGTTACGATTCAGCCAGGCCGGACGACCGTTTTTTCAGCCTGCTTGGCGAAGGCGACGATGCCGCCATCTTCGACGCGCGGCTGGAGCGCGAGAAGAGATTCGATTCGGATATCTGGGTGATTGAGATCGAGGCGGGCGCCATTCCCGTCGAGCAGCTTATCTCGGTCAAGGCGTCTTAACGGCAAGCCCTTCAGACGCGACGCGCCTTTGGGGTGGCGGCTATGTCGGCGCTGTTCGGCTTGCGCAGGTCGGCATTTGCGGCGACGCGCCCAGGCTTGCGAACAATTTTCGATACGGTGTCTGCCTTCCAGCCGCGGAGCCTGTCCAACGCCGCGTCGCGGTGCAGCAGGCGGTAGCGGTCGAGGAAGATACGGATCGCCTGCGGGTGCGGAAACTCGGTCGGATAGATGGCCGCCGTGATCAGGAACGCCTTGTCTTCACTAAGGTCGAGCGCGCGCAAGGCGGCCAGCAGCGGTGTGTAATTGTGGCTCGCGGTGAGCGTCCGCGCCGTTGAAAAATCGACTTCGAGCGCATCGGCGAGCGCTGTCTGGAAGAATGCCGCATTGCCGGTCAGCGCGGTCTCGCGCAGCTTGATGTAGGTTTGCGTGTCGACGAACGGACCGATAGCGGTGCCGCTCTCGGCGCGCATCATGGATCGCAACCGGCGGCGTACAGTTTCGGCGACATCGGAAGCCTCTTGCCTGTTGACCTCGCCCGCAACCACTTCGGCGTTTTCGGACGCGGCTTTGGCGGTTGTTTCCGGCTGCTGCTGCGACCGCACCAGCGTCGGCCTTTCGAGCACTTTGATGAGATCCGCGATCGTTTGATTGAGATCCTTGCGGCGGGCAATGGCACGGGCATGCGGCAGCCCGTGACGTCCGATCAGCGCGATCAGGTCGACGTCGCTGAGGGCGCGCGAGCGGATGAGCAGCGGAGCGGCGATGTCGACCCGCTCCTGGCAAAGCCGCCGCACCAGCGCGGCGGGTGCATATTCGCATTCGGAAAGGGCTGCCGCGACGTAGCGGCGCGATTCGACCGAGACATTCTCGAAAAGCGGCAGCGTCAGGTCTTCGAGCTGCGCGATCTCCCGGCGCGAAGGGCGGGTGAGCGAGCAGAACGCCGATACCGCGGCGCGAAACAGCCTTTCGGCCTTTCCCGATTCAGCTCCTGCTGCGATTTGCCTGAAATCCGAAGCTGACACGAAGGATACGCCCGACACTCGACACGATCTGGACAGCGCTCTGCCGGGCTGTACCGGTTTCGCGTTTCCCAAGAACAAAGATCAATTTAGCGGCGATCCGTTAGCGCTCCGTTAACCTACTGCCTTCTTAATCGACTATGGAGGCGTTGCGTTGTGCTCCGGGGCAACCGAGAGGAATACGCGAACCATGGGCATGGTACTGTCTTTCGTGCCGCGAACGGCGGCAACCAATCGAGCACAACAAGCCGCGCCGGCGGCAGTGATCATCTTTCCCGGGGTGCGCTACGAGCAGCGGCCGCTGACGGGCGAAACGCGGCCGGCCGGCCCCGACAAGCCGGGACCTTCGGGAACATTGCCGGTACCGCATCACTGAGCATCGGAACCGGCTTAAAAATCCTGCAGTTCGCAGGAACTCTGTTCGAGAAACCGCGAGACGATCGGCTTCCAGCTGTCGTCGGGCACGAACGAACGGATGACGAATACGCCTTCCTCTATCGGCGCCTCGACGAAGATGGCCCCTTGCAGTTCCTCGGGAAGATCCTTGCGGACCTCGATCATCTGGGCCGGCGTCAGTACAACGGTGTCGAGCACGCCTGCGGTCGCGCTGTGGTCGTTGAACGAGTAGATGTTGTGGCCGCCGCGGTCATAGACCGATATCGACCAGAACGGCACCTTTCCCGGCGCCTTGACCCGCACCATCCCCTCGGCAAGATCGAAGCGGCATGCCGCCGCATAAAACAGCGGATCGACCGATTTCACCACCGGCGCGCCGCCGGCTTCCGCGTCGAGCCGGGTCATCTTGTAGAGATCCGAAGCCATGGCCAATCGCGACCAGGCGTCGCGTTCGGAAAACTCGGGGACGAGCAGCAGCACGATGATGTGCACGATGCCGGCGCCGAGCAGGCCGAGCAGCACGGCATGCAGCAGGCTACGCATTGCAGCCGACCTTCTGGATCTGCGGCAGCGTGACGTCCGAGAGACCGGTGCTGCTGGCGATCGGCGTGTCGTAGAACGTAAGCACCAAGTACATCTTGCCGGCGCCGCTGGTCAGCAGCCAGTTGCCGGGCGCAGGGCGGCTGCCGACGGAAATGATCACCGAATTGTCGGCCTGGCGCAGCACTTGATAGGACTGCAGCGCAGCCGGCCTCGGCTTGCCGGTCTCGACCACGCCAAGCGACTGGTCGGCGGCATAAAGCGTCCAGAACCGGGCGGTGGGAAAGCCGCCCGCAATCTTGTAGGCACATTGCCGCTTGAGCTGTTCGCCGCCGGAATCGCGCTCGGCTACGAAGGACAGTCCTTCCGCCTGTCCGAGCGCCAGCACGCCTTCGCGAGCCACACGGGCCTTCGAATAGGGATCTGCCGTCGGCGTGCCGATATCGGGGAAGGCGGTCCATTGGCCGATCCTGATGGCGCCGACGCCATCCTGCAGCTTCAGTGCATACCAGACGCTGCCGCCACCGCCGACGACGGCGATGGCAAGCGAAAGCAGTGTCAGGAAGGCGTTCTTGAGCATGAGGAGGCAGGGAACCGAAGGCCGGGACTGAAAGATTGCCGCTCGGGGATATCGCGGCGCAGGGCCATGTGGCAAGCGGCCCCGCGCAATTGGCCGTCACAGCGCCGACAGGGTCTCCGGCGCAGCGGGCGCGTCGAGCACGGGTGCCGCCTGGAACAGCTTGGTCAGTTCCTTCAGGGTCTGGGTGGTCCGGCTGGACAGCACCGGCGGACGCTCGGCGGCGGCATCGGCAGCTGCCTGTTCGGCGTTCTTCTTTTCCGCTTCCTCGGCCTTGGCGGCAATTTCGGCATCGACGAAGGGGTGATCGAGGCCGGGGATCGGTCTGAGGTCGATATTCTGGTGCGCATAGACCATCAGCCGCTGCCACACCATGGCCGGCAGCGTGCCGCCGGTCATCTTGTTGGTCGCGGTGAAGTCGTCATTACCGAGCCAGACGGCGGCCGTGTAGTTGCCGGTAAAGCCGACAAACCAGGCATCGCGGTAGGACTGGGTCGTGCCGGTCTTGCCGGCGACGACGATGTTTGGAAGGGCTGCGCGCCGGGCAGTGCCGATCACCGGCACCGCCGCCAGCATGGTGTTCATGTATTTGAGCGCCTGCTCCGACAGCACCCGATGCGGCGGCGGCGCATCCTTGGCGAAATCGTAGACCACCTCGCCGGTACGGGTAAAGAGTTGGCTGACGCCGTGCCGGGTTCCGGCAAGGCCGTTCTGGGCAAATACGCTGTAACCCGTCGCCTGGTCCATCACGGTCATGCCCGACGTGCCGAGCACCATGGTCTTGTGCGATTCAAGCGGCGACTCGACGCCCATCGCCTCGGCCATCGCCTTGATCGGCTTGATGCCGAGATAATCCTTGGCCAGCCGCACCGGCACCGTATTGATCGATTTGGCCATCGCCGTGATCAGCGTGACGTTGCCGGCCGACCCGCCATTGTAATTGTGGGGCGACCAGCTGCCCCAGGAGATGGGTCCGCCGGAAACCACCGAATCCGGCGTGAAGCCATGCTCCATCGCCGTCGCATAGACATAGGGCTTGAACGAGGAGCCGGTCTGGCGAAGCGCCTTGGTGGCGCGGTTGAACTGGCTGGCGCCGTAGTCGCGGCCGCCGATGATCGCCCTGACCGCGCCATTGGTCTCGATGACGACGATGGCGCCCTCGGTGACGTTGTATTCCTTGCCGAACTGGCGGAGGTGGAACTCCATCGATTCTTCGGCCGCCTTCTGGATGTTGGCATCGAAGGTGGTGTGGGCGACAAGCGAGTGCGGGCCGCCTTTGGCGGCGATCTTCTTGACCTCGTCGAAGGCCCAGTCGAGGTAATAGTCGGGGCTCTTCTGCTCGCCGCGGTCGACGATTTCGGCCGGGTGCAGCCTTGCCTGCAGCACCTGGCCTTCGGTCATGAAGCCGGAATCGACCAGATTGGACAGCACCACGTTGGCCCGCGCCCGGGCGGCGGGCAGGTTTATGTGCGGCGCATATTTGGTCGGCGCCTTGAACAGGCCGGCTAGCATCGCCGCCTCGGCAAGGTTCAGGTCCTTGACGCTCTTGCCGAAATAGAAATCGGCTGCCGCCTCGATGCCGAAGGTGCCGCCGCCCATATAGGCGCGGTCGAGGTAAAGCTGCAGGATTTCCTTCTTCGACAGATTGGCTTCGAGCCACAGCGACAGGAACGCTTCCTTGATCTTGCGCTCGAACGTCCGCTCATTGGTCAGGAACAGGTTCTTGGCCAGCTGCTGGGTGATGCTCGAGCCACCCTGGACGACGGAATTTGCCCGCACATTCTCGAATATGGCGCGCGACAGGCCGAGCACATCGATGCCGTAATGGTCGAAGAAACGGCGGTCTTCGGTCGCCAGCACCGCCTTGATGACATGGTCGGGCATCTCGTCGACCGGCACCGAATCGCGCTGGATGATGCCGCGCTGGCCGATCTCGTTGCCGTAGCGGTCGAGGAAGGTGACGGCGAAGTCGCCTTGCGTGCGCCAGTCGCCGGCGGTTATCTGGAAGGCCGGCAAGGCCAGCGCCAAAAGGACGACGATGCCGCCGGCACCGAGCGTAAAGCCTTCACTCAACAGTTCGATCAGGCCGCGGCGCCAGCCGCCGACGCGGAAACGCCGCGAGAAGATGGTCGCCGCCTCCCAGAACTGGCGCGCCCTGAAGCCGATTTCGTAGACCGAGGAATCAATCCACGCATCCACCGCCAGCAGCCTTGCGGCGATCGGACCTCTTCTCTTGCGTGGTTCCAAAGGACTGGCCATTCCAGGATCCGGCTGCGGCGATGCCGCCAACTGAGAAACCGCATACCGGCAATTTCACGGCGGCGCGCCGCTATGACTATTCGTCCATTTTGGCGCTGCCTACAAGGGCGATGAAGATAGGGGCGATGAAGATAAGGGCGATGAAGATAAGCGGGAGGTTTGTCGAGGGGAAGACGGCTCCCGTGCGGCGTCAGCGCAGGATGCTGACTGCCCCGCGCGAGTAGGTGGTGTCGTCGAGCTGGGCGAGCATGAACGCCGCTACGTCGGCCCGCGCCAGTGTCGGCAGCAACGACGCCGACCGGATGCCTTTGCCGTGGCAAAATTCACCCGTTGCCGCTCCATTGCTCAGCTTGGGCGGCCGCACGATGGTCCAGTCGAGATTGGATTGAACGATCAGGCTTTCCTTCACCTCGTGGTCCGCCACCTCATTGCGCAGCACCAATGGCACGATGATGTTGCCGAACAGGAGGCCTAGTTGCCGCCGGCTGTCGCGAACGCCAAGGAATGAAAGATAGATGAGCCGTTCGGGGCCGGCCTGCTGCATCGCCGCGACGATGAAGCCGATGCCGGCAACGACGGCCGGATCGCGTTTCAGCGGCACGCCCACCCCAAGACAGCTGAAAACCGCATCATTCCCGACAACGGCGCGTTCGACTGCCTGCCGATCGGCGACGTTTCCGACGATCACCTTCAGATTTTCGTGGCTGATGGCAAGCTTGCCCGGCGTGCGGACGAAGGCGGTCACCGCATGGCCCTTCGCCAACGCCGCCGAGACAAGCAGTCGACCCGTCGCACCGGAAGCGCCGAAGATCAGCAGTTTCATCGTCCGCTCCTGGAAACCGTTAGCCCCGCTTACGCCCGGCGACGAAGGCGACAGGCGCCCCGGTCGGGCCGGGCAGCAACCGGCTGTCGGCATAGCCGCTCTGATCGACCAGGTCCTGGGCTGCGCCCTTTTCAAAGACCGTGCCGCCCCACATTGTGGTGCGGAAGCGGGCGAGGGCGTCTCCCAGTGAATCCGGTCCGGGATTGACCATTGCCAGCAGCAGCCAGCCGCCGGGCCGCAACGCGGCGTGGCTGCGCTTGACGATGGCCCTGACATCCGGCTCGGGGATGAAGGCGCTTGGTACGAAAACAAGGTCGAACGCGTCCGTGTCCGCGATATCCTGGCCCAGCCCGGTGTGCAGTTCGATGCGATGTTCGAGCCCGGCTGCCCTGACGTTGGCAGCGGCCTGCGCGATGGCTTCAGGCAGGGGATCGACACCGACCGCCTTCAGGCCGGGCCATTGCCGCAGCATCGACACCGACAGGGCGCCGACGCCGACGCCGATATCCAGGAAGGCTGCGCCCGGTGCGGCGAGCCTCTCCGGCAAACCGGCCAGTTGTGGCGCGATCAGCCGCTTCAGCAACGCCGGGAAGCCAGATGAAACGTCGCCGAAGGCCTGGCGTAAACGGGCTTCCAGGGCCTCGACGCTTTCGGAGGAGCGCGACAGCAGCTTGCCACCTGAAAGCAGGTCGACCCGGATGCTGGCCAGCACCGGCGTAAGTTCGATGACGCCAGCACTTGCCGCGACGTCGGAGGCGCCGAGTTCGGCAAGCACGGCCCCTGTGCGCCGGGCCACACTGCCCTCGAGTGGCGTGCCGGAAATACGCGCCTCCATCGCCAAACCGAGCGCCACCAACGCATTGGCCGACGTCGCGTGCCGCGCCACCATCGTTCGCAAACCTTCGATATCCATCGATCGCTTCCCTGAATTGGATCGGGCCTATTCTCGCGCGGACGTCAAATTCAGGCGATTTGCAATTTCCGGGCATGCTTGTGCAAAACTGCACAGGTGCGCGGCGAGGAATTGATCTAGACTAGGTTCGTGACCAAGACCGGCGAACCGGACTGGAACGATCTGCGCTACTTTCTCGCTGCCGCCCGCGCGGGAACGTTGTCGGGAGCAGCGCGCGTGCTCGGCGTGCGTCACACGACGATCAGTCGGCGCCTGGCTGCTCTTGAGGCGGCACTCGGGGTTTCGCTTGTCGTGCGAACGCGGCAAGGTATCGAGATCACGCCGCTTGGCCAGACATTGCTGCCGCTCGGTGATGACCTTGAACGTACCATGCAAGCACTGACGGCGCTTGTGCGTTCGGGCAAGAATAGCGTTCGGCTGGCACTGCCGTCGGGCTTCAGCCCCCTTTTTGCCGAGCGTATGGCCGGGTTCCATAAGACCCACGCCGATATCAATCTTGAACTGACGAGCGGCAGCAGGCCCGTGGACCTGCAGCACGGCGAGGCCGACCTAGCGGTCAGGATCGGCACCATCGCCGACGACGATTTGATCGCGCAGAGGCTTTGTGTTGCGGGCTGGTCGATCTATGCGTCCCAGCGCTATCTCGACCGTCACCCAATGCCCATCGACCCTCGCCAGTTGGCCGGACACGAGATCATTGGATTTCACGCAAGCCTTGCCGGCGTCCCCGGCGCCAAATGGGTTGAGGCGCACGGCGCCGGTGCGACAATTGTCCTTCGCGTTGCCGAAATGACGGAAATGCTGGCGGCGGCTCTGAGCGGCGCCGGTCTGGCGGTAATGCCCTGCATGTTGGCCGAAGCTGAACCGCGGATGCTGCGCCTTGCCCCCGACATTCTCGGCAATCATCCGGTGTCGCTCGTCTATCGCCGCGAAATCGGGGCGGAGGCGCCGGTGCGCGCCGTCATCCGCTTCGTTGCTACCGTCATCAAGGACCGTGCCGCGCTGATCAGCGGCGAAACGCGATAAGCGTCTGGTGCCGCGCTTGCGTGGGTGCCGAGGATTGGCAGTCGTCACATGGGACGCTTGTCCGCGATCTTTTTCGGGTCGCGGCCTACCATGCCGGCGTCGGCTTTCCTGTGCTTGTCGGCAAGCCTGCGAATGCGATCGAAGCGGCTTTCCTCGGCCACTTTGGTCTTCGCCGCTGCCTTTGGCTTCGGGACGAATGCGATCATGGATCGATCTCCTTGCCGATGGCGCGCCGGGGAAGAACCCCGGCGGCTGTCTTTTCAGGCTTGTTTCGGGCAGCGGCTGGTCAATAGCCCATGCCGCCGGTCGAAGCAGCGGCGTCCTTGGCCGAAACGTCGGTGATCATGGCTTCCGCAGTGATCAGGAGCGCCGCAATGGAGCCCGCGTCCTGCAGTGCCGTCCGCACCACCTTCGCGGGGTCGACGATGCCGGCCTTGATCATGTCGACATAGACCTCGTTCTGGGCATCGAAGCCCTGATTGTGGTCCTTGCCGTCGGCGAGCTTGCCGATGACGATCGAACCTTCGACGCCGGAATTCTCGGCGATCTGCCGGATTGGCGCTTCGAGCGCTCTCGACACGATCGAAATGCCCGCCGTCACATCGGCATTGGCTCCGGTCAGCCCGTTCAGCACAGCCTTGGCGCGCAGCAACGCGACGCCGCCGCCGGGAACGATGCCTTCTTCGACGGCCGCGCGCGTGGCGTTCAGCGCATCGTCGATGCGGTCCTTCTTTTCCTTGACCTCGGATTCGGTCGCGCCGCCGACGCGGATGACGGCAACGCCGCCCGCCAGCTTGGCGAGACGTTCCTGCAGCTTCTCCTTGTCATAGTCGG
>NZ_JAMYLR010000054.1:0-36064 GCF_040318155.1 Mesorhizobium sp. M1307
GTTCGCCCGGGCGGAGCTGGTCAGGGTTGCGCAGCCCGGGCGAGCGCGGATGGCGCTTGGCAGGTGATCAGGCGCGGTTCTTGAAGCGCCAGGATTCGTTTCCGGTCTCGATGATCTCGCAATGATGGGTGAGACGGTCGAGCAGCGCTGTCGTCATCTTGGCGTCGCCGAAGACGGCGGGCCATTCGCCGAACGCCAGGTTGGTGGTGACGATGATCGAGGTCCGTTCATAGAGCCTGCTGATCAGGTGGAAGAGCAATTGCCCGCCGGCTTGCGCGAACGGAAGATAGCCGAGTTCATCGAGCACGACGAAGTCGAGCCGGGTGAGGTAATCGGCGATACGGCCCTGCTTGCCGCCGCGGTGCTCGGTCTCGAGCCGGTTGACGAGATCGACGACGTTGAAGAAGCGGCCACGTGAACCGTTGCGGATCAGGGCGCGGGCAATAGCGATTGCCAGATGCGACTTGCCGGTTCCGGTGCCGCCGATGAGCACGGCGTTGCGCTGGTCGGCGACGAAGGTGCCGTTGGCAAGGTCCCGGACCAGCACCTCATTGACCGGCGTGCCGTCGAAGTCGAACTCATCGATGTCCTTGGCGATCGGCAGCTTGGCGACGGTGAGCTGGTATTTGATGGAGCGGGCTTGCTTCTCGGCGATCTCGGCCGACAGCAGATCGCCGACGATCCTCGGCGGCTCGTGCTGGCGCTTGATGCCTGTCGCCATGACCTCGTCATAGGCGCCCCGCATCCCGTAGAGCTTCAGCGTCCCCATTAGTTCCAGAACCTGCGTACGTTCCATCAGCTTGCCCTCCTGAGGCTGTCGTAGCGGGCGCAGTCGGCCTGCGGCTCATGCTGCAGGCGAAGCGCGTCCGGGGTGAGGATGGTGACGGCCGGCGCTGGGTCGCGCCGCCGCGCCAGAACAAGATCGCTGACATGTTGTCTGACAGCCGGGCCATGCTTGAGCTGTGGCCACTGCCACCACCCGCCATCAGGTATTTTACCCAAGCTGGATGTCGTCGATCAGCAGATCGTCATTGTGGCTTGCCTCAAATTGGCAACTCGGGATACGGTGAGCGGTCGCCGCGCGAGGTCTGGGAGACGCTGTACGAGGTAAGCGCGAACATCCCGGGCGCACATCGAGAGCGATCTTGAAGCCGTAGGATTCAATGTCGGGAAAACCATAGTGACGATATCGGCTGCCGCCATCGACCCAGGCGTGGAGATTGGTGCCCTCGAACCTCGCATCACCGGGCCCCGGTGCGAAGAAGAGAGATCCTGGCGGGTGGCAACGTCCAGTCGCCGACTACATAAGTTCGGCAGCCAAGGAGCACGGCAAAGATGAAACGATCTGCCGGCAGCGTTTCGCCGGGATTGCCAGTGATCTCATGAAGGCGTGCCCACGGATCGCGGGACGTCCAGCGTACGAAAGCTGCCCCGCGCCTCCACGAACTCTCCCACGAGCGTCTGAACGCTGCGGCGCGCCATGAGGGCGCCCATCTTCTCGATCGGGATACTCTAGGTTCGCTGGACCGCGATGCTCTTGTTGACCCAGGGCCGCGAGCTTGGTGGGGAATGGCTGCATGCCGGCGCAGCGCATCGCGCTACGCCGGCTTCGCAAGACGTCAATGATTTACCAGCAGGTCGCGCGACATATTGCTGAAGGACTTCGCACCATTATCGGTCACACGGATGGTCTCACTGAAGATATAACCGTCCGTCTTTTCAAACACACCAATGATGAGATGAAAGGTCATGTTCGCCTGTAACACCGTCTCATCTCCCTCCTGAATGCTCGGACCGCCGTCCGTCCAGTCGACGCCTATCGAATACCCAATTCTGGATTCTTTCCGCACACCCCGAGGTCCGAATTCGCGCCGGAAGGCTCGCTCCACATCGTTGCTCGTCACTCCGGCCCGTATGGCGTCGAAGGCAGCGACGAAACCATCAACGCAAGCCTGGTGGACATGGCGCGACCTGGCGGACGGTTCTCCCAAAAATACCGTTCGCGCAAGTGCGCACGCGTATCGGCGACGGAAGGCGCCGATCTCGAAATTGGTCTGACAGCCCATCTTGTAGCGCTCGTCCGTCCACGTGAGATGCACGGCGTTCGCTGGCGAGCCCACGTTCATCGAGATGGGACTGCGGGAAGTCCACCCCCCGAATTCAGGCATGCCGGTATGTAGAGCATGGTTGACGGCAGCGCCCACGTCGCATTCTCGGGCTCCGACAGCGATTGCGAGCCTGCCGACTTCCATAGCCCTATCCACGATTTTTCCCGCCTGCTCCATGTAGGTGAGCTCAGCAGGCGATTTTATCGCTTTCAGCCCGGAAACAATCCCGTCGGCATCGAGGAAATCGGTCATGCCCAAACCCTTGCTCAAGGCGGCATGGCCCTTCACACCAAGCATCTTTCCTGACAATTCGACCCCAACACGGCTCGACTTGCTGTGCTTGAGCACAATGTCGGCGATAGGCTGCCATGCTGTGAGCTGGCGCGAAGCGACGTACTTCTCCGGATAACTGAGGATGCGTGATTGCGGCAGGTACGAACTGGCCTCTGCACACACAACGTCCATCTCGCGCAATATAAGCCAGGGGTCCTCCTCCTCCTGGCACACAAGAGTGAGTTGTGGCACGTAGTCTGAAAAGCCCTCGTAGCCTGTGAGGTAGTTCATATTGCCTTCATTCAAGACAAGCAGTGCGTCAATGCCACGCTCAGCCATCTGCTGGCGCAGCCGGGCAGTGCGTGCGCGATACTCTTCTTTAGGGAATGCAGGCATGGACCACTATCCTATATTTATCGGTTAGGATTGCACGAGGCAACCCATTCGGCTTTGGCTCCCTCGAAACGTAACATTGTGCCAACGGGGAAAATTTCGAAAAGCCTGCGAATCTGGCCGAAATCCTTCAAAAGACGGCGTCTAACGAGGGATTACACCACGCAGAGTCTAAAAGCCTATAGGACCGGGCCGTTGATATTATTTGTACGCGACGACCACGAGGCTCGAGCTATCGGATGTAAACGTTCCACCTTCCTGCCCATAAGCCTCAACAGTCTCGAACCCGGCGCTTCGCAACATGCGAACAAATTCAGAAAACCCATACTGTCTGAAAGAAATGTGCGTTCGTCTAACGCATCCATCGCGGACGATAATCCTTTCGACGATCCGACGATCGCTTAGCACATCGTTGCTCATTATATCGATTCTCAGATCGTCGTTACGCTGCACCACGTAGATAGGCGACGAGTGGCGCAGGAAAGCGAAGCGATTGGCGTGATCGATTAAAAGACGCCCGCCCTTTCGAAGTGAAGAAGCGGCTTCACGAAGAACTCTCTCATTGTCCGCGTCGTCGAAATAGCCAAACGTCGTGAAACACAGAAAAGCCGCGTCAAATCGATCTCGCCAGGGAAGTGAGCGCATGTCGCCCAGAACATACTCAACATTTACTCCGCGTTTAGCCGCATCCGCTTCGGCTTTTTTTAACAAGATCGGCGAGATATCGAGTCCGGCTACCCGAGCTCCTTTTTCAGCCAACCGGTTAGTAATCCGCCCATAACCGCATCCAAGTTCAAGAACTGAGTCGCCTTGCCTAAGATGAAGAAGATCACAAACTACTCCTGCTTGTCGGTCACTTTCCTCCGATGGATTGATCACATCACCAAAATGGAAGTAATCTTCGCTGAAGTATGCTTCGAGCTCAGGTAAGGAAACTGTACTACTCATCTCGTCATTCATGTCCTATCTCTCGACTTTCATGCCGCTCTATTTTGCATAGTGAGGAGAATATTTAAAGAAAACATTTGTGAATTTTTTCATATTGTCGTTAAATGTTTCCGCAACAGTCATTGACGGACGTTACTATGTTCGAGATTGTATACTGGGCCATCATTTGGCCTCTCAAGGCATCATTCGCCGTAGCAGCCGATGCAGGGATGGCCGGTCTGGATCGGGAAGGAGAGCCCGCCGTCCCTTGCAGCCGACCTTGTTGAGGCAATAGCCCTTGCTCGCGCCTTCGTCATCGAAGGACACGACGAATTGGCCGGCGTCGAAATGCGGGCGCCGATAGCATTTGTCGTGGAAGCGCTGGCTGTTATAATATTCCGACGCCGCGCTGTAGAATGGGCCGAGCTTCACCGCCGATGCGTATGGCTGCATCATGGTTTTCGATCCGCAAGGATCAACCGCATACAAGCTTGGGCGCGTCTACGGCGAATGATGGCGAGCTCCCCTCGGTTTGCAAGTTGTAGACCCCTACGAACAGCACCTGCCGGCTCAATGTAACGCTGCCGCCGTGCTCGTGAGCATCAAGGGCAAGTCGCTTCGCGATGGGCCAGAGGGGCCCACCCTTGACCGTCAGTGCGCGGCGCCCAATGAACCCTGGAGCCAAAGCAGGAACAAATGGGCGCCACGGCTGAACAAGGAGACGGAACGACTGAAGGATTACCTTGACAACACCAACCTGATTCGAAGGAAACACCGATGACCAACGACATGATGAACCTGCTCACGCTCGTAGAGAAGACCCCTGACGCTGATATCCTGCGCGAGATGATCGGCTTTGCCGGCGAACGGCTGATGGAGATGGAGGTGGGCGCTGCAGCCGGCGCCGGCTATGGCGAGAAGAACCCGCTGCGCACGGTCCAGCGCAACGGCTATCGCGACCGAGAGCAGGAAGAAACCGGGGTTACAAGGCGGCCCGGCGACGTTGCAACAGATCCTTCAACTAAATTTACAGAGGCTTTGCGACCGCAGATAGCCTTCCAGTGATAGCTTCACCACAAAGCCTGAGGCAGGCAAGGCTGAAAAGCTGATGCCTATTACGTTCGCGTTGCCGCATAGTGTGCGCAACGGAGGTCGGTGCGAATGACAAGAAGAGCGCTCATACTGCTTGAAGGCCATAGGAGTATTGGTCTGCTATACGTGAAAGCGGCCCAGCGTCTCGGGCTTCATCCAATTACCCTGTCGGCTGATCCAACTCAGTACGACTATCTTGCGGCGGAAGCCACTGAGGCAATCCGGGTCGACACCGACAATCTTGATGTGCTGATCCACGAATGTTCCCAGCTGCGTGCGACCTATGACATTGCTGGCATTACTGGCTTTTCGGGCGCCGACGAGTCGATCTATGCGACAGGCGGCAAGCTCTGCCGGCATTTCGATCTACCGGGACCAAACCCCGCATCGATTGAACGATGCTGCGACAAATTCACTCAACGTCAGCTCCTCGCGGAGGCCGGCGTTCCGATACCTGCTTATCGCTTAGCGGCGAATGCGAAGGAGATAGAAAGCGCTGCCGCGGAGGTTGGGCTACCGGTGATTGTTAAGCCAGCCGTAGGCAGCGGCAGCAGCGGAGTCCGATTGTGCCGGAACACCGACGAGTTGGCCGAGCATACGACTTATCTGTTGGGCGGGCAGCACATATGGCGGTCTTCGCCGAGGATACTGGTCGAAGAATTCGCACAAGGCCCCTTTTTTAGCGCTCATATAATGGGAAATGAGGTGGTTGGGATTGACACCGCCGACTTCGACAGCCCACCGTATTTTGTCTTCCGTCGTTTTACCTGCCCGGCCCCGCTAACCGATGATGAGCGTGAGCGCATCGCCGATATTTCGCGGAGCTGTTTGCCAGCTCTCGGTCTTGGCTGGGGGCCTACGAACGTTGATCTCCGATGGACGAAGCTTGGTCCAGTCGTCATCGAAGTCAATCCGCGTGTTGCGGGTGGGACCAGTCCCCGGCTGGTTCAGGCGGCCTGCGGTGTCGATCTCATTGCCGAGCACATCAAGCTTGTCGTCGGCAACGAATGGGACTTGCGCAGAAGTCATTCGCACATTGCGGCCGCGCAGTGCCTAAATGCTGATCGCGATGGCATCCTCGATTGGGTCGATGGCCACAGTCGCGCGGCCGCTGTACCAGGTGTCGCCGAGGTCAAATTGTACATTAAACCTAAGACGCCGATCGTCAGGAGGGGCGACTACCGAGACCGCATCGGACATGTAATCGCCGCTTCACCCAACCGTGCCCGGACCGAGGCGATACTTCAGCGTGCCATCGACTTAATTAGTTTGTCGATAACACCATTTCCGACAGTTAGAGAATAGGAACAATCGGCAGCCCTCACCTCCCCGCACCAGCGCAGGTGCCGCCAGGTATGAGGTGATCGTCGCCGAAGATTTGTGCAACGAAGAGCTTGAGAGAGCTGGGTTTGCTGCAAGGAGCTGAATCGGGGCGCATGGGAGGATTCGTATGCTGCGGATCAGGCGGCGAGGATGGCGAATTGCTTGGCGAGGGTCGGATCCCGATCACGGCGCGCTTACCTCGTCCCACATCATGATCAATCTCGAGCGAAGGCACTTGGGAGGGGTCGTTCAGGCGCATTCCGTGAGCGGGCCCTTTGACGTGATTACCGAGATAGCCGCACCATCGATCAGTGTACTCGACAGGATGGTCGACGTGACCGGCGAGGTCGCTGGCGTCGGAAAAACGCAATCGTAAATCGTCCTCTCAACCGGATTCCGGCGCTAAGTTGAGATGGTTTTACCCCGGGGGAAGTCCTCGAACTCTGCGCATCTCAAAAGGGCGGTCGTGCCGGCGTCGTCATATCCTCGCAGGCCCAATTCGCGCTGGACTGTGAGTTCCGCTCATAGAAGGTGTTGTGCCTTTGCAGTCCGTAGGTCACCGCAATCTGCCGTCCTATGCCCTCTTGCGCAGCTTTGAGTGCGCTGCGCGGCACGAAAGCTTTACGCAGGCGGCGGAGGAACTTCATCTCACGCAAAGCGCCGTCAGCAGACAAGTCAAGGAACTTGAGGAGACGATCGGCGTGACAATGTTCCGGCGGGTGGGACGACGCGTCACACTGACCGAGGCTGGCAGGCGGTTTGCGGCTGATCTGGCAGTCGATCTTGAGAACCTGAAGCAATCCGTAGCGCGGGCGATTGCCGCTGGCGAGCGACATTCCACGTTGCGTATTGGCATCCTGCCAACATTTGCCAGTCGGTGGCTGATCCCGAGGTTGGGGACTTTTCTGAACGACCATCCCAGCGTCGAAATCAGGCTGGAGACCCGGATCGTACCGTTTGACCTCACACGAGAGCGCTTCGATCTCGCGATCCATTTCGGACAGGCCAACTGGCCGGACGCACGTTTGAACAAGTTGTTCGATGAGGAAATGCTGCCAGTTGCATCCCCCAAATTCCGCGATACGTACTCGGCGAGCGAGCCTGATCGCCTCGCGGAGGCTCCACTTCTGCATCTCGTTACTCGCGAAAGCGCGTGGATTGACTGGTTCGCCATAAAAGGAAACACTGATAAGCGCCTGATGAGCGGCCCACATTTCGATCAATTTTCTATGATCATCTCGGCTGCCGTGTGTTCAATCGGTGCCGCCCTTATACCCAGATATCTGATCGAAATGGAGCTCGAGTGTGGCGTTTTGATCCCGCTAAGCGACACACCCCTGAAGACGCACAACAGCTATTTTGCAGTCAGCGCGGCAGGCGACGTTAACCCGCAGGTAAACGCTTTTACGCGCTGGCTTATGTCGACCGCGCGGCGCGCCAGCATGACGAATAGCCACGAGTAGATTCGCATTATCAATATTGATCAATGCTTCGCAAACCAAGTGCAGTGGTGGACGCTGCGGAGTGGGGTCGATTACACTGCTCGATCGTTCGTAGCTGGAGGAGCGGTAGCGGGAAAGCATCGTCATCACAGGTCGAGGCGACTGTGAGCGCAATCACGACGCCCACGCCAGGAGCTGTCATGAACAGGCGAGCCATGGCGTTCTGCTTGGCGACGGCACGGACGCGCGTGTCGACAAGCCTGATCCGCTCGATGAAGGAACCGCGCGCCTCGATCATTGCTTCGGCGCAGCGGGCAAAGCCACCGACCTTCTTCCCGAACATGACGCCGAACGTCTTGAGAAGGCCGCGGATCTCGTTCTCGATCTTGCAACGGATACCAACCAACATGTCGCGTGCCGACAGTAGCGCCCCCACGACGTAGGCGCCCTGACTCCTGATGCGGACTTCCGTCCGCACGATTTGCGCCAGGCCAGCCGCATCAATGGCGATGTCCATCTTGTTCGGTATCATGGAAAGGGCGGCGCTTGCGTGGCGCGCGTCGAGGCACACGATCGGCAATCCGCGGTTCGTTAGCTCATTGCCAGCGGGCCGGTTTCCATGCCGATCCTTGCAAGCTCCCAGCCTTCCCGGCCAGCCAGTGGGCGTAGCCTGCGGATCGGTCGGAACCTTTCTTCCGCGATCTTCTTGCCGTTCTCATCGACCACCCAGATAGCGCTCTGTCCCATCGAGACATCGAGGGCTGCATACTTCGTGATGGCAGTTCTCCTTCCTCGCGCTGCGGCGCTGACTGATTGTCGACATTGTCACGCTGGGGAACTGCCGCCCGGAATGCGAGAGGCACCACCCGCGATTACAATAAGCGGTGTGGTGTAGATGCTAATGGGCGAGCGGCGACGGTGTTGCATTTTTCGGCGCTGTTACAACCAACTCTTCAGAAGGAGGAGGCGCCCCATGTCGCAATCTTTTGAGGCGAGCCGGTCCCTTACCGCTCTTGAACAGGATAACACGGTCATCGCCGTCATCAAATGAGCAAGGCGAAATGGCTGATTGCCGCGCTCGTACCGGGCCTCGAGCGCCAGCCGCTCAAGAAGATCGATGCCGACACACCATCACTGTTGAAGCTGCTGCCGCGCCGGCGCGACGAAGCCGGCCAGGCCGGGCACAGGATCAAGCGGATCGCCGTCGCCTATGAGGCGGCCGGCGACGGCTTTTGGCTGGCGCGTTGGCTGTGGGCGCGCGACATCGAGGCCTATGCCATCCACCCCGCCAGCGTTGCGGTGTCGCGTGAGCATCGGCGCCCCAAGACCGATCGTCTCGACACCGAGCTTTTGATGCGTGCCTTTCTGGGTTGGCTGCGCGGCGAGAGCGCCATTGCAGTATGGCGGCAATCCCGACCATCGAAGAGGAGGACGCGCGATGGCCGAGCCGCGAGCGGGAGAGCCTGGTCCGCGAGCAGACGCGGCTCATCAATCGCATCAAGGCGATTCTTGCCCGCTTCGGCATTCGCAGCTTCCGCTTAAGCCTGCGCAATGCGGCGGACAGGCTGGAGAACATCCGCACGGCTGAGGGGACGGCGCTGCCGTACAACACCCGCGCCGAGTTGCACCGCTTGCTTGAGCGGCTCGACCTCGTGCGTGCGCAAATCCGCACCATCGAGGGCGACCGCCTGCGTAGGCTCGCCGCGGCTCAGGCTGCACCCGAAGGCCCGCATGCGATGGTGCGCCTCATCGCACGGGTCATCGGCGTCGGTGTTGAGAGAGCGGACATGCTGGTCCACGAGATCCTGTCGCGCGGATTGCGCGATCGCCGCGCGGTGGCGCGCTATGCCGGGCTCACGGGTTCGCCCGACGAGAGCGGCAAACGCCGGCGCGAGAAGGTGCTGGCACGCGCCGGCAGTGCCCGCGTGCGGCATGGCGTGATCCAATTGGCCTGGCGCTTTCTCCTCTTCCAGAAGAACAGTGCCCTCGTCCAATCGTTCCAGGGGCGCACGGCCGACGGCCGCAAAGCCACGCGCAAGACGATGATCGTGGCGCTGGCGCGCAACCTGTGGCGCCTCGTCACCACGGGCGAGGCGCCACAGGGCGTCAGCTTGCGTTCGGCGTGATGGGCCCCCTGTGGGAAGAGGAGAGCAACGCATTCCCAATTGGCTGGCCCGCAGCAGGGTCTGCCGATGATGATCCGAAGTGGCGACAACCCGAAGCTACATGGTCGTCAGACCGCGGACGTAGAATGGGCCCGCCGCCCCGGAGCTTCGCCTCGCGAGCCCATGCTGCATCATGGTTCAGATCCGCTGAGATCGACCGAATACAAGTCTGCCGCGCGCCCGCCCGCGCCTGCTATGGCGAACTCCGCCTCGGAATCCATTGTCAGCACCTCGCAGAGCTCCCTGCCGACCCGAGCAAGCCTGCCGCCGTGGCCGTGACCGTCAAGGACAAGCCGCGGCGCGATCGGGCCTGCGGCCCAGCCTGGGCTAGGTCACTGCGCGCGGCGGCCAGAGCGAAGGTAGGTCGGGACGAGGAGATGGTCGCCAATCGGCCGTACTAGTCTAGGAGGTGAAGAAATGAAGCAGGTGAGCTGCGCGCTCGTGTTAGTAGCTGGCCGCCTCTGCGACTCGCCCGATTGCGCCGTGAGCGCGAAATCCGTAGTTGTCGTCTCGCCCGCCGCTCCCGTCTTCAAACCTCTGACAGGAGGCGCGAATGCGACGGGTGACTGGGATCGATATCTACCGAACCTTCGAAGAGGTGGTTTTCTGGGAGAAAGGCAGGCTTCGCCTTGCCGGCCGCATGAGCCGGACAACGCGAGAGGGGTTTTGGCACGAGGCTTCTGACGACGGACGAGATAGGGATTGAGGCGACTGGGACTGCATGGCGGTGTCTCGGGTACTGTCGCGTTCTTGAAGCGGGTAGGTGGTGATTGCCAATCTCTCCAGTCAAAGGCGATCACCCATGCTCATGTAAAGACCGATAACGTGGACCCCGGTATGCTCGCCAGCCTGTACGCGGCGGGCTATCTGCCGGAGATATGCACGCCGGATGCCGCACTGAGCGGATGCGCAGGCTGGCAGCGCGCCGCTGTCAAATCGTGCGGCATCGCAGCCGGATCAGAACGAGGTGCATGCGATCCTTCATGCGCGCCCGATCCCGAGTGCCCGAATGCCGACCTGTTTGGCGGCCGCGGGCGGAAGCTGGTCAGCTATTTCGGACTCAATCCGTGTGTGCGACAGTCAGGCCTCGGCGCTGCCCATCATGGCCGCATCAGCAAAGTCGGGCGCGCCCGCGCCATGCTCGTGGAGGCGCCTGGGCAGCCGCGAAAGCGCCTGGTCCGCTACACGCCTTCTTCGTCTGCAGCGCGACGATCAAGGTGAGCTTCCAGATCGCCGCTATATTCGTCCGCGTCAGGACCAAACGTGGTCATCGGCGACCGCCGTCGCCGTGGCGCGAACTGACGGTGCTCTGTGGCATATGCTGACGGAGGAGAAGGCTCTCTGTGGGCGCGGCCCAGTCTGATCGCTCACAAGGTGCGCTCGATGGAGCTACAGGCTATAAGGCAACAAATCCCGGTCCCAGCCATGTCTACCATGTGAAACATTTGCGCGATTTGGAGATGCAAATCGCAAGGCGGGCGCAGAAGGGTATGAGCATTTTATTGAGGTTAGCGCCCGGGCACGCCAAAAGAAAGGGCGCGCTCGCGAGCGGCTTCGTCACCGCCGAGCTACACCATCAGATGAGAGACCACCTGTATTTGCACTTAATGCAGTCTTCGGTGACGGTATTGGTCACAATCGACTCCCCGTTTTGTTCGAAAACGCCGAACGTCCCTGACCGCGGCTACTCCGCCGCCTGGAGAAATGCGGGCTTAATCCCGTACATCGAGTAGAGACCGGCCTCATCGAAGATCACACGGTCGTCATAGCCGCTGAACCAGATTGCGTCCGGGTTTCTACCAACGATGGTCACCTTGCATCGGTCCCGCGCATCCGCGGCCGAACGCAGCAGCTTGAAGATCACGACGCCCCTTTCACCGCCAGGGACGCCCGGTACAGGCCCGTTTGTGACGGCGGCGACTTCAGTTTTGCCCTTGTAATGGGTGATTGAAAGCCGCGCATGCGCCTCTACGCCGGAGAGGCCCTTCTGCGACTCGTTCAGGACCTGCCATGTCCGTTCAATCGGGACATTGAACGCCTTGTGGCCGATAATGTCGCGGCCGCAGAAGAAGTAGTGGTTTTCGATACCGTTGCGGAGCATCTCGCGCTGCATGATGCGCAACGAGTCCGCGTCGTCGTTTATGTCGCGAATAATCGGCGACTGATTGTGAATGGTGATCCAGTCGCGCCGGGCGAGTTTGTTTACCGCAGCCCGCGTTTCAGCGATCCATTCGAGCCCACCGTCAGGATTGTCGATATAGCCGCCATCCGGCGTCTTGCGCAGAAATTCGTCGGGATGGTTGAAGTGCACTATCATCCGTAGGCTGATTTCCGGATAAGCTTGGTGGAATGCGTCGAGCATCGCAAAGAAGGTCTGGTCGAAGCGTTGCGGATGAAATGCCAGTTCCTTGGTCCCAATGCGGACATTCTCGACGCCGGCTTCCGCAAGCCCGGCCAGCCAAGCAGCGATGTTCTTGTTTCCCAGAACCATGGGATCGCCGCCCGACATCAGGACCTCGCGTAGCTTTTCGCGGCCGGTCTCGGGATGTCGGCCGCCATTGGCGGCTACCACCATGTTGTGCCCGCGAATGTATTCGACAATCTCTCCCAACTGCGCCAGGCCCTTTGGAGCTACCGTGCCGTTCTCGCGGGTGATCTGCTTGCGGCCGATCAGTTCCTCGCGATAGCAGAAGCGACAATGCGCGGAGCAGGTGGATGCCACGTAGAGTAGACCAAGCTCATACTTATGGATCAGCCCCTCGCGCGGGCTGTAGGTCATTTGCTTGCCCGGATCTTCTGCACCGTCGAGATTGTATGTCTCTCTGGGGCTGGCTTTCACCAGCGTCTGCATGGGCCGGCTGTATTGCGCCTGCTCGTAGTAGTGGCGCGTGATCTTGATCGGCATCCTGGCTTCCAGATCTCTCGGGGTGCCTTTCAACTCGAGGATCTGATCAAGTTCTTCTCGTGAATAGAAGGCGCGCATATCTTGGGGCACATCCTCTCTGGCGAACTTGGTTATGCCGGTGATGATCTGCCGGTCGTATTTGCCGTTGACGACTTTTCCCAGAAACGCCTGCTCACGCTGTGAGGGCAAGTATTTTTCTAGGGTACTCATGGCGCACACCTCCAGGCTGAAATATCCAACCGGCACAGACTGCAGCAGAGGCCGATCCGCGTGAACGCATTGACTTTCTCTGTCTATTTTTGGGATGCACCGCACCGAGTTACAAGCGCATATTCGTCACCAGTTTATGACTCGTATTCATGACGACAGTATTCTTCGAACTGGTGTTGAAGGCCGTAGCTCTCCGCCTGCCTCAACAATGCGGCGCTCACCGGTTCTCAAATAGCCACATCTGTTGCGGGAGCTGAGTCGCAAATGATTGCTTATCTGGAGCCGAAGCGCATGGTCGGCCGCGTGACTGCCTCGCAGCTCGCCTCTGCATCGGCTTGCCGCGCTTCACGTAGGATTTGGGGTAGGCCGGCGGTATCAGGCGAACCTCATGGCTAAGCTCGGTCGGTCAGTGCCCGCGCCCAGAAATACGACGATGCGCAGGCTTCCATTCCGACTCGCAAGTTGAGAATATCCGCCCGTGCCAGCTGCCGGCGTACGACGATGATCCGAGTCACGCTACGGAACTGCACCCAATGTTCCAGCCGGCTATGATCCGTGCCCGGCGCCACTCATCGCATCAAATGCGTCGACTTCGACCCCCCGTGTGCACACCTCCCAATCGGGCCGCTCTTTGAAGAGGCGGTATCGCAAGCGGTGCATCCGCGGCAAAGGTCGTCGCTGCAACGCAGCCCCGGCGATCGATGATCGGATCGTCAAGCCACAGCAGATGCCGAACTCAGCCGCTTCATCGAACAGCCTCTGCTGAACATGTGATACTCCGACATCATCGAGATGCGGTCCCCATCGAAACGGTATCCGCCATACTGCGCACGTAGGATGACGGGATCGAGTCGCAGATAGCGGTTCTGCAGATAGTGCCCTCCAGCGAGCTGAATAGTTGGAAATCAGCCTGGGTTTGCCGGCTGGGATCTCTATTCCGCGAAAAAGACCTCGGCCGCGGATGTCGCCAACATGCTGATGATTTCGAAACGCTCATGGAGTCGCTGGTTGAGCAGTTCCCCATCCATATAACGTACCAAGGAGGCGATGTTCGTGGATAACGTCCTGCACTGCGAGACCGGCCGATGCTGCCATTGGATATCCCAAGTAAGCAAGTAAGTGTGACCATGCTGGAAAAATCCTGATCCAGAAGCAAACGCGTCATAGATGTGGCGTCCGAGCATCACGGCGTCGATCGGCTGATAACCTCCCTCAGTCCCTTCGCGATTGCCATGATATCCGGGACACTGCCTTCCTGTTCGAATGCGTGTAGCGTTCCAGTGCGACCAATGCCGCACATGACCTCATCCAAGATCAAGAGAACGCGGTGGCGATCACAGTCTTCGCGTATCTTCTTGAAATATCCGGCACCGCGCCCGCTGTCGCCCCAACGACAGTTTCCGCGAGGAATGCTATCACTTCGTCTGGTCCGAGCTCAAGAATTTGCCTCAAGTTTGCTGGCACGCGCTGACCATACTAATGCTCGCTTTCGGCAGGTAAGCGACCGCGATACGCATAGCATGGCGCAACGTGACGGGTTTCGATCAGGAACGGTCGGAACTAGGCCCGGCGTGATTCATTGCCACCAGCGGCAAGAGCTCCCAGAGTATTGCCATGGTAACTTTGATGGCGCGCGATGATATGCCGGCGACGAGCTTCCCCCTTCTCGACGAAATACTGGCGCGCCATCTTCAGCGCGGTCTCCATCGCTTCCGCCCCCCGCTGACGAGATAGACGTAATCGATTCCATCCGGCGAGTCGGCGACCAGTCGATCCGCAATCTGCTCGGCGACTTCCGTGGTGAATAATGCCCTATGAGCGTAGGCAAGCTTGTCGAGTTGAGCGTGCAGCACGCGCGCACCTCCGGATGACCGTGCCCAATACATGACACAGCGGCTCTCCGGAGCCGTCGATGTATGCCTTGCCGTCGGCGTCAAATAGCTCGATACCCCGCCCGCCGACAGCCACGGGCAGGTTTGCGTGAATGGTCCGGTGCAGAATCCTGCTCATGATTAGTCTCTTATCCGGGTCGTGGATTGCGCGTAGTCGAGCACGGTCGCTTCAAACGGCCAGAACCGTCTCGACCAGGTCCACCCAATAGCCAATGCCGTAAGGCAAGGCTTCGTCGTTGAAATCAAACGCCGGGTTATGACACGCAGCGGTCGGTCCATTCCCCAGAAAAATGAAAGCGCCCGGCCGCGCCTCAAGCATATAGGCGAAGTCCTCCGCCCCCATGCTCGGTCCCATCTTATCATCCACTGATGCAGACCCAACGAGGTTGCGTGCCGCCTTGATCGCCAGATTGGTCCCCTCGGTGTGGTTGAAGGTAATCGGGACGGATCGACGGTACTTGAACTCGATATCCGCGCCGAATCCACGCGCAACGCCTTGCGCGCATGCCGAAATCTCACGTTCGGCGAAGTCTCGTAGGCCGGATGCGAGAGTCCGGACGGTTCCGGCCATCTCAACATTGTCGGGAATGACGTTGTAGGCCTGTGCGGCCCTCAACTTGGTGACGGAGATCACCAGCGCCTCTTTGGGGTCGGTCTTGCGCGAGACTAGGGTTTGCAGGCCAAGTATGATTTGGGCTGCAATGACAACGGGATCAATGGTTCGATACGGGTGGGCCGCATGGCCGCCCCTGCCCTTCACGACGATATCGAAGTCGTCCTGCGAGCCCATGATCGGGCCATCGCAAATGGCGAATTTTCCGATCTCCATGCCTGGCTGGTTATGCATGCCGAAGACCTGGGAGATATCGAAACGATCCATGATCCCTTCTTGGACCATCCTTAGGCCGCCGGATGGTAATTCTACTTCTTCTGCCGGCTGAAAGATCAAAGCGACGGAGCCCTTGAAATTGCGCGTACTTGCGAGGTGTTTCGCAGCGCCCAGCAACATCGCTGTGTGACCGTCGTGGCCGCACGCATGCATTTTGCCCGGTACTTTCGATGACCAGGGTTTGTTTGACGCCTCCACGATTGGCAGGGCGTCCATGTCTGCCCTCAATCCGATCGTCGGCCCTTCTCCGTCTTCACCCTGAATCAGTGCGACGATACCGGTCTCAGCTATCCCCGTTTCGATGTGATTGATGCCGAAGGAAGCCAGTTTCTCGGCCACGAAGCTAGCTGTGTTGTGTACCTGATAGTCAAGCTCGGGATTTTCATGGAGATAGCGGCGCCACTCGGTTGCCTCGCACTGCAGATCTCGGAAAGCTTCAACGCTTCTCATCTTGCATCAGCCTTTTTTTTTGCATAGTTCTGCCGAGCCGTTTCGGTTTTTCCTGCCGCGTCACGTATTCTTGGCGCGAAAGATACAAGGGGATCGATTGAATCGCTTGTTGAGCGCGGGATGAGGATCCAACGTCAATTCGTCAACTTATCACGATCGTCACTTTATCCAATCGAGGATCAGGATCCGTCATCCAATGCTCCTTCGTAGGATGATGCATGTGGGAGAGCGATTTGCGCCAAACTGCGACGGCTGCTGAAATGTGGATCACATAAAGCGGTGCGGTTTGAAATGTGGTAGCAGTCGGGTTCCGAGACGCCCTTGGCACCTACCGAAGGAAGCCAGATCGAGCGCAGATCCCGTCTCAGCCAAAGATGTCGAAGCTTTTCTGACCCTCATGCGCGGGCGCGTGCAAATCCGCTTTAGTGCTCGACATTGGCTGGGTTATTCCGCGCAAAACCCGCCAAATCAAGCCGGCCTTGTTTCAACATGACGGCTCGCCGCATTGTTCGCAGCAACGGGCTTGCACTCAGGCCTTAGGCTGGCTGCGGGACTAACCCGGATTTCTCAAACAGTTGAGGTGCATCGGGGTTCCGAATCAGAGAAAGTTGTTTCGCGACAACAGCTTAGCTCTGAGGAAAGGAACGCCCGATGCAACCAGACTGTATAACGGACATGTCGGTTTTGCACCCGTCGACGGGCACAAAGTTGTGGCTGCCTTCGACGGTGGCGCGATGACGTCGTAAGCCGGCGCGCTGTTGCTGGGCGCGGTCGATGGGGCCATCGGCCTGATCGATCGGCTGGCGCGGTGTTTTGCCGATGCGCGCAGCCCGCATTTGATCGAGCATGAGGTGAAGACGCTGGTCGGGCAGCAGGTCTTGGCGATGGCGCTCGGCTACGAGGACCTGATCGATCATGACGTGTTGCGCCACGATCCGGTGATGGCGGTGCTGGCCGGCAAGCTTGCGGCGCGCCGCAAGGACTGCGCGCCGGTGGCCGGCAAATCGACGCTCAACCGGCTGGAACTGAGCACCGCGGCGGCAACTCGCTATCGCAAGATCAGCCACGATGCCGGCGCCATCGAGTGCCTGTTCGTCGATCTGTTCATCGAGGCGCATCGGCAGACGCCCAAGCAGATCGTGCTTGATCTGGATGCGACGGACGATCCGCTGCACGGCCCACCAGGAAGGTCGTTTCTTCCCCGGCTATTATGACTGCTACTGCTATTTGCCGCTCTATGTCTTCTGCGGCCGCCACCTTCTGGCCGCCAAGCTGCGCCGCGCCAACATCGATGCCGCCGCCGGCGCGGTCGAGGAGATCGCGCCCATCGTCGCGCAGATCCGCTGCCATTGGCCCAAGGTGCGCATCCTGCTTAGGCCGACTCCGGCTTTGCCCGCGAGGAGCTGATGGCCTGGTGCAAGGACAATGGACTCGACTATCTGTTCGGCCTGACAAGGAACGCCCGGCTGGTCGCCGAGATCGCGGCCGAGTTGGAGCAGGCCGCCGAGGAAAGCCGGCGCACCGCCAGGCCGGCTCGCCGCTTCAAGGACTTCATGTGGACGACGCACAAGAGCTGGAGCCGCCGGCGCCGGGTGGTCGGCAAGCGAGCACACCGCCGGCCAGCCCAATCCGCGCTTCGTCGTCACCTCGCTGACGGCGAGCGCGTGTGCCGCCCGCCATCTCGACGAGCACTTCTATTGCGCCCGCGGCGAGATGGAGAACCGCATCCAGGAATGCCAGGGCGACCACTTCGCCGATCGCAGCTCGGCGGCCACCATGCGCGCCAACCAGTTGCGCCTGCGCGGTGCTGATCGTCGAGCGCTGGGTCCTGGCCCGGCTGCGCAACCGGCGCTTCTTCAGTCTCGGCGATCTCAATGCCGCAATCGCGGGGTTGCTGGAGGATCTGAACAACCGCACCATGCGCCCATGTCGGCAAAAGCCGCCGCGAACTATTCGAGGAGATCGAGCGGTCGGCTCTGGCGCCGCTGCCGTCGGCGCCGTTCGAATATGCGGAGTGGAAATCGGCGAAGGTGCGTCCCGACTACCATGTCGAGATCGACAGGACCTTCTACTCGGTGCCGCACGCGCTGATCGGGCGGCGCGTGGATGTGCGGCTCACCCACCGGGTGGTCGAGCTCTTCCATGATCACAAGCGCGTCGCCAGCCATGTCCGCCGCTCGCAGCGCTGCGGCCATGTCACCGTCAACGAGCACATGCCCAAGGCGCACCAGCGCTATGCCAACACGACGCCGGCGAACCTGATCCGGCAGGCAGCCGGGATCGGCGCCAACACCGCCATCCTGGTCGAGCGGATGATGCGCGACCGTCCCCATCCCGAGCAGGGATACCGCTCCGCGTTTGGCATCCTCTCGCTGGCCCCTCGCTACGAGCGGGATCGGCTCGAGGCAGCCTGCGCGCGGGCCCTGACCATCAATGCGATCACCTACTCCTCCGTCAACGCCTCAATGAAGGAAGGAAACCAACCATGCTGACACATCCAACCCTCGACCAGATGCAGGCTCTCGGCCTTGGCGGAATGGCCGCCGCCTATCGGGACCTGGCCGACCAGAGCAACGCCGACGATCTCAGTCGCGACGAATTGCTTGGCCTGATGCTCGGTCGTGAAGCCGCCATGCGTGCCGACAAGCGTGTGACCAACCATCTCGCCGTTGCCAGGCTGCGCTTTGTCGACGCCTGCATCGAGAACATCGACTTCGCCGCGCATCGCGGGCTCGACCGGCGCAATACGCTGTCGCTGGCCCAAGGCGCCTGGCTGAAGGCGCATGAAAACCTCATCATCACCGGGCAGACCGGCACCGGAAAGACCTGGCTGGCCTGCGCCTTCGGACGTCAGGCCGCCCGGCTCGATCATTCCGTGCTCTACCTGCGCATGCCGCGACTGTTCGAAGATCTCGCCCTGGCGCGTCTCGACGGCCGCTTTCCCCGTCTCATCGACAAGCTGGCTCGGGTGCAACTGCTCATCCTTGACGACTGGGGCACCCACAGCCTGACCGACCAGCAGCGTCTCGATCTGCTGGAAATCTTCGAGGAACGCTATCGCCGGAAATCGACGCTGATCACCGCGCAACTACCAATCGCCCAGTGGCATGCCATGATCGGCGAGCCGACAATCGCCGACGCCATTCTCGACCGGATCGTCCACAACGCCCATCGCGTCACCCTCGAAGGCGACAGCATGAGAAAGCAAAAAACACCGCCGCTCTTGACCGACGCCGAAAACGGCGAAATCAATCGCAAATGAGTTCAACCAGGCAACCGAGGGCCGACCACATCCAGCTGTCCGCGACTTAGTGAAACTGCTGTCCGCGATTTAGCGGAACGACTGTCCCGTTTTTGCGAAATGCGCACACGCTGCTATTCTGCTCAAACGAGACCAGCGAACGGCTCAAATCGTTAACCTGGGTCATGGGGGCACCTCTGTCGCTTCTATCGAACGACGATGGTGCCATACCGCCGCCGCTCGCCCCATAGCTTCTCCAGATTCAACATGCTGGCTGGGGATGGAGGCCAGCATGGATGGGCAAGCCTTATTCGATGGATCTGCGCGAGCGGGTTGCAGGAGGGCCTGTAGCGGCGGCAGGCGGCGGCGCGTTTTGGGATCGGCATCAGTACGGGCGGTGGGTTCGCCGGCTGCGGGAAATGGGCATGGTGGAGCCCGGCAAGATGGGCGGACGGCCGAAGAAGATTGCCGGCGCGCACCGCGACTGGCTTATCGAGCACTGCGGGAATACAGACTTCACGCTGCGCGGCCTTGTGGCAGAACTGGCCGAACGTGGATTGAAGGTCGACTACCGCTCGGTGTGGGAATTCGTCCATGCCGAGAAGCTGACGCACAAAAAGACGCTGATCGCCGCCGAGCAGGATCGGCCCAACCTAAGATCATCGCGCTCTAGCACTGCCCGACCCAAGCAGCCCCTGCCGTGTGCGCGCGAACTCCTCAACTGCATCGATGAATCGGTCGAGATCCGATTGCAGGACCGGAAGGCTCAGCGCAATCATTCCACGTCGGGCCATATAAAAACCCGCCTTCAGCATGTCGAGAAAGAACAGTTCCCGCAGACCATCCTCTCGAGCCGTCGGCGTGTAGGCGCAACGTATCAAGGGGGGGCGGTAGTGCGCGGTGGCAACGGAGCCCATCCCAGAAAAGTGCATCGACACGCCGAGCTTCATAAGCCGGTCGTTCAGTGCTGTCCGTAGCCGCTCGCCCCGTACATACAGCTCCTCCGCGACTTCCTTTGTGAAGATTTCCCCAAGCGCGACACGTCCTGCGGCCATGGACAGGACGTTGTTGTTGAAGGTACCTGCGTGCGGCAGACGCCCGTCGAAGAGGGACAACACGTCGGCCCGGCCGCCGAACGCCCCAAAGCTCATTCCGCCGGCCATATACTTGCCGAGCGTCGTCAGATCGGGAGTAATGCCCAAGCGCTTTTGGAGCCCACCGTCAGACATTCGTGATGTCACAACCTCATCGAAGATAAGCAATGCGCCCACCTCTCGCGTAGCCTCCCGTAACATTTGCAGAAAACTGCTCTCCGCAGGGATACAGCCACCGCTACCCAACATAGGTTCGACGATCACCGCCGCGAGCCGATCCTGGTTATGCGCGATCACCGCGGCTGCAGAGTCCGTGTCGTTGTAGTTGGCCGAGAGGAATGGGAACGGAACGGTGACGGGGGACGGCCCCTCAGGAGTGAACAACAGCACACCGCCATGGTAGCCGCCTCGAAAAGCAAGGATCATGTCGCGACCGGTATGGACGCGGGCCGCCGTTAGCGCCATCAGATTGGCTTCTGTGCCGCTGTTGGTGAAGCGTATGAGTTCCATTGACGGAAACCGCGCACAAATGAGTCTTGCCAGCTCGTATTCGGCCCTGCCCACTGCTGCGAAGTTTAAACCCCGCATCATAGCTTGGTGAACAGCGGTGTGGATCCGAGTCTCCGAGTGGCCAAATAGGCCCGCGGTATATTCACCGCAAAGATTCACAAACTCATGGCCATCGATGTCCCAAAGCGTGCTGCCCTCGCCCTTGTCCATCGCAATCGGAAAAGGCTGATAGTATAGCACGGAGCGGGTGTTCCCACCGGGCATCACGGTGCGGGCTTGCCTATGGAGTTCGGCGCTTCTAGGATGCCTAGCGATGAAGCGGTTCCTCGCGTCCAGGAGGCTCGATTCAAGTGTGCTGTTCGATTCTGGGGCTGCCGACATCTCAATCTCTACTCTACGCGTCGCCATCGACACACTCAGGGGAAGGCGACGTGGCCGCGCGGCTCACTGTCTCGCACCAGAGAAGTCTAAGATTGACAGGTGCCAAGATGTCTTCAATCTGGCCCACTTTATGAGTCTCCCGTTTCATCCCAGCGCGCTCCGTGATGATTCTGCTTGCAGTCAAGCTGTTAGATTTTTCTGAAGCCGCCATTAGAGCAGGCGTTTGAAGTCGGCGCGCAATTGTATCGGCGGCTGAGTCGTTCCACCAATACACGGACGCTCTTATTGCTTAGCGGTCATCACGCAGACTGACCCAAGACGCGTTCAATTAAGGACAAATAATAACAACGAATACCGCATTGTTGAGCGGAACAGATCCTGCTCCCCTGTCTCGCGGTAGCTGGTGAGGTCTCGACGTCGCTGCTCCTCGATTGTACTAACCCGCTGACGTTGGAGAAGCAGGATGGAGGAGCGGTCCTGAGGAAAGGCGGTCGCTATGTGAACTGCCTGCGATTTCCATCAGACAGTCGCCGGCTACGCAGAGCTTACGAATTTAACTGGAGTGAACGAGAGCTGACAGCAAACGTACCTTTGAGCCTGACGACTGCCGTCGAGAATATGATGTCATCTCGTGTACGATCTATATCAGCGACTGTCTCAACTCGGATTCCGTTCGGAGTAAGGGCGGCAAATACATTCGCTCAATTTCCGCCATGCTTGTCTTGCCCGCCGCGAGCCCGACATTGAGGGCGGCCAAGGTCCTGCCGTTGGCGGCCTTCAACGGCACTGCGAGCGAGCACAGCCCGATTTCAACTTCTTGATTGATGGACGCAAAGCCGCGCTCGCTCACTTTCGCGATCTCCACCATCAATGCATCAATGTTTGTCACCGTGTATTCTGTCCGGGCGACCAACTGCGATGCCTGAAGCAGTCGAAGAGCCGTTCCCTCCCCCGCCGCCGCGAGGAGCACGCGTCCCAGGGAAGTACAGTAGGCGGGCAGGCGCGATCCCGGCATCAAAGTTATCGACATCACGCGGCGTTGGGCTGCGCGGGCTATGTACACGATTTCGGTTTCGTCGAGGATGGATACCGATGTGCTCTGTCCGATCTCTTCTGAAAGTAGGTCGAGGAACGGCTGAACGATCCGCGGCAGCGGCATCGCTGCGAAGCAGCCGGTGCCCAGCCTGAGCACTCTCGGGGTCACGGTGAAAAACTTGCCGTCATAGGCGCAGTAGCCAAGTTCTGCGAGCGTCAGAAGACAGCGCCGTGTGGTTGCTCGGTCTAGACCGGCGATCTCGGATGCTTGCGAAATGCTGAGCCTTGGAGTTTCCGCCGTAAAAGCCTCGACAACCTTTAAGCCCTTCGCCAGGCTTCCCATCATGTCCCGTTCCTTCACGGCCATCCCCTAGATCTCCCTTTGTGCGATAACCGAACAACGGCAACATATCGCACATTTGAGTTGCCGTCTACGCCGGTGAGTAGTATCTCGAAACCGCACAGACAGTGCGGAATGGAGGCCCTAATGAACAAAACGATCGAGAGCCTGTCGGATGCAGTCGCCGGGATTGCTGACGGGGCAACCGTCATGACCGGCGGTTTCGGCGGCTCAGGCGCGCCGATCGAACTCATCCACGCCCTAATCGAAAAGGGGCCAAAGAACCTCACCGTCATTAACAACAATGCCGGCAACGGCCGTATCGGCATCGCCGCGATGATCGACGCGGGAATGGTCAAAAAAATGATCTGCTCGTTCCCGAAGTCGTCCGATCCGCGTGCGTTCACCGACAAGTATCTCGCCGGCGAGATCGAACTGGAGCTCGTGCCGCAGGGGACGCTCGCCGAGCGCATTCGCGCCGGCGGCGCCGGTATCCCGGCCTTCTATACGCCGACGGCCTACGGCACCGATCTTGCCCAAGGCAAGGTGATTGCGGAGTTCGACGGCCACGCCTACGTGCAGGAGCGCTGGCTAAAGGCCGACTTCGCCATCGTCAAGGCGCATGTCGCCGACACTTACGGCAACCTGACCTACAATAAGGCCGCCCGCAACTTTAACCCGCTGATGTGCATGGCCGCCGCCGAGACGATCGTGCAGGCCTCCAAGATCGTGCAGGTCGGCGAAATCGATCCGGAGCACGTCGTCACGCCCGGCATCTTCGTCAACCGCGTCGTTCATGTCGCGAACCCGCAACAGGAAGAAGAGCTCATCCGAGCCGGAGTGGCCTACGTATGACCGTCAACGTCCGAGAAGACATCAAGCTTTCCAACGCGCAGATCGCCTGGCGGGCGGCCCAAGACATCGCCGACGGCGCCTACGTGAACCTCGGTATCGGCTTTCCGGAGATGGTCGCTCGCTATCAGCCGCCCGGCCGGCAGGCGATCTTCCATACGGAAAACGGCATTCTGAATTTTGGCGAAGCACCCGCTGCTGACGAGGAGGACTGGGATCTCATCAATGCGGGAAAGAAGGCCGTAACCCTCAAGCCAGGCGCATGCTTCTTCCACCATGCAGACAGCTTCGCAATGATTCGCGGCGGCCACCTCGACGTGGCGATCCTCGGTGCATTGCAGGTTGCGGAGAACGGCGATCTTGCCAACTGGCGTGTCGGCACCAAAGGCGTCCCGGCCGTTGGCGGCGCCATGGACCTCGTGCACGGTGCCAAGCAAGTGTCAGTTATCACCGAGCACGTCGCCAAGACCGGCGAGCCGAAACTGGTGGAAAAATGCACCTTCCCGCTGACCGGCGTCGCCTGCATCACCCGCGTCTACACGAGCCATGCGGTGATTGACATCAAAGACGGCCACTTCGTGCTGCGCGAAAAACTCCTCGACATGACGCTCGAGGAACTCCAGGCCATGACGGGCGCCAAGCTTCACATCGCAGGTCCGGTCACCGATCTCATGGTGCCGGCACTCTGAGGAGACAATATGACTGAAGCATTTATCTGCGACTATATCCGCACGCCGATTGGCCGCTTTGGGGGCTCGCTCTCCTCAGTGCGCGCCGACGACCTTGGCGCAATCCCGCTAAAGGTTCTAATGGATCGGAACCCTGCGGTCGATTGGGAAGCGCTTGGTGACGTGATCTTCGGATGCGCCAACCAGGCCGGAGAGGACAACCGAAACGTCGCCCGCATGTCGCTGCTTCTGGCCGGTCTGCCTGTCTCGGTAACTGGCACCACCATGAACCGTCTTTGCGGTTCCGGTATGGACGCGGTCATCACGGCCGCGCGCGCCGTAAAGTCGGGGGAAGCCGAGCTGATGCTCGCCGGCGGGGTGGAAAGCATGAGCCGCGCGCCCTTTGTGATGCCCAAAGCCGAAGCCGCTTTCTCGCGCAACGCGGAGATCTACGACACGACGATTGGCTGGCGCTTCATAAACCCTCTGATGAAGAAGCAGTATGGCGTCGACTCCATGCCGGAGACAGGCGACAATGTCGCCATCGATTTCAAGGTCTCTCGCGACGACCAGGACGCCTTTGCCGTCCGGTCGCAGGCAAAAGCTGCTGCAGCACAGGAAAACGGTCGTCTGGCCAAGGAGATCGCCGCGGTTAGCGTGCCGCAGCGGAAGGGTGATGCGGTCATCGTATCCACAGACGAGCATCCGCGCGCAACCTGCCTAGACGCGCTCTCCAAGCTGAAGCCGGTCAACAACATGGACGGCGCCACCGTAACGGCCGGCAACGCCTCCGGCGTTAATGACGGAGCTGCGGCTCTTATTATCGCTTCCGAGGCTGCTGCCAAGAAATACGGCCTGACGCCGATCGCCCGCGTGATGGGAGGCTCTGCCGCAGGCGTTCCTCCCCGTCTTATGGGTTTCGGGCCGGCTCCAGCTTCCAGGAAACTGATGTCCCGTCTCGGCCTCACTGCTGACCAGTTCGACGTGATCGAGCTCAATGAAGCTTTTGCGTCCCAAGGGATCGCCGCGCTTCGCGACCTCGGGATTGCCGACGACGACGCCCGCGTGAACCCGAACGGCGGAGCGATCGCGCTTGGACATCCGCTCGGTATGTCGGGCGCCCGCATCTCGGGGACGGCAGCACTCGAACTTTCGCTCCGCAAGGGCAGGTACGCACTGTCTACGATGTGCATCGGCGTGGGCCAGGGGATAGCGGTCGCGCTTGAACGCGTTTAACCCAGGACCGAGATGCATGCGACCGACGCTAGCCATCGAAGGCAAACGACAGCCTCGGAAAACGCAGAAACAACCGGGACGAAAACCCCGGCCATTACGTCAGCGGATGCCTCCGACGAGGTTTGAGCTCCGTTGACTTGTGAGCCTTCTCCAGCCGCACCTTGACAGTTCAAACCGCAGCGTTAGGCGCGGGTGCCCACCGTCGCAAGGGTCAGTTTGCAGAGGTCCGTGATGTTGTAGATGGGCAACCCTATCTTGCGCCGTCGGGCATTTGTGACAACAGGCAGCCCGTGCACTCGAAGAGTATCAACGCAATCTGGGATGCTCGACGCGGAGTCGCGCGATGCAGCCGCCAACCTCCTGTTCGATCTGATCAACGTCAGTCCGCACGAGTGGGCGGGCCAGAGCGTGGCGTACGTATACCCCATCTTCAATCCCTCCGATGACTACACGCTTCCGGTCGCCGGGGTTTTGTATGCCCAACAGGTCTTCACTGCAATGTTGTGAGTCAGAGGTTATTATGGCGAGCTTTTTTGCAGGAGTTAACTGACACAGCAGAGTCGGAAGGAGAAGCAGCCTTGAGGTTACCGCCGGCACATTGATGCTGCAGAGATCGCTGCCTGGTGACGAACCATAAAGCCGCAGTCTGCAGTGATCACCTCGGCACCTCAATCGACCAGGCGCTGGGCCTCAGTGCTGCAAGATTTGGCTGAGGAAAAGCTTTGTTCTGTCGTGCTGGGGATTGGTGAAGAAGTCTTTGGGAGCGGCTTCTTCGACGATCCGACCCACATCCATGAAGATCACCCGGTCGGCGACGGCACGGGCAAAGCCCATTTCGTGGGTGACGCAGACCATGGTCATCCCGTCGCGGGCAAGACTTGTCATGGTTTCGAGTACTTCCGACACCATTTCCGGATCGAGTGCCGAAGTCGGCTCGTCAAACAGCATCACGGCAGGTTCCATGCAGAGCGAGCGAGCAATGGCAACGCGTTGCTGTTGCCCGCCGGAGAGTTGCACTGGGTATTTGTTCGCCTGTTCGGGAATGCGCACACGCTCGAGGACTTTCAAGGCCGTCTTCCTTGCCTCGGCTTCTGGCACGCCCTTGATCCACATCGGGCCAGCCATACAGTTCATCAGCACGGTCATGTGGGGGAAGAGATTGAAATGCTGGAACACCATGCCAACGTTTTTGCGCACCTCGGTGATGTTGCACATCTTGTTGTGTAAGCGGATCCCATTGACCGTGATCTCACCTTCCTGATGCGCTTCGAGGCGGTTGAAGCAGCGGATCATCGTTGATTTTCCCGAGCCGGAGGGACCGCAGATCACAATGCGTTCGCCTTTGCGGACGGTGAGGTTGATATCCGTCAATGCTCTGAACGTGCCGTACCATTTGGAAACGTTGGTCGCTTCGATAACTTTGTCGGCATTCATCGGCGCCTGCTTTGAGCTGGAAGACTGCTGTGGTGAAGGCAAGCCTACGTGCAGCCAATTGCCAATCGACTGCGAGGTGCTGCCTCCGTTTGGGCCCTTCAGCTGATTTATGTTGCTAACGGTCATCGCACTTTACTCCTTGCGAGGTGACGCTCGAGCCGTGATTGAGCAACCTCGAGGCAGGCCGACATGATCCAGTATATGATCGCAGCCGTTATCAGCATCTCCATGTGATGGAAGGTTGGCTGGCCGATCGTGCGTGCAAGAAAGGTCAGTTCCCATACACCAAGCACCGACACGAGCGAGCTGTCCTTCAACATTGCGATAAAGGTGTTGCCCATCGGAGGAATGATAACCGGAAGGGCCTGCGGCAGGATGATCCTGCGCATAGTCAGGCCAAATCCGAACCCCATGGAACGGGACGCTTCCCACTGGCCGCGGTCGATGCTTTGGATGCCGGCGCGGAAAATCTCCGTCATGTAGGCGCCCACACAAAGCGACAGTGCCAGAATGCCGGAAGGAACGGCGTCAATGACGATGCCCAGTTGTGGCAACCCCAGATAGATCAGGTAGAGCTGCATTAGGAGCGGCAGCCCACGGAAAAACGACGTGTAGAAGCTGGCGATGGCGTAGGCGAAGCCATTGCTGGAAAGTTTTGCAACCGCCGCGACGATGGCGATGAGAGATGCAAACACGAGTGAAATCGCCGAAACGTAGATCGTTGTCACCACCCCTTGGGTGATCAGGTACGGCAAATTCTCCCAGATGAAGGGCATGCTCAGGTTAAACGATTTGAAGAAGGCAAGAAACAGGAGAAGTAGTTCAAGCCATACAACGCCGATTTGCACTCTCAACGGCGCAAAACCGATCAACACGACGTTGAGGCAGAAGATGACTGCAATCATAAAGGCGATCGCGAAGCGCCCATAGAACCCGCTTTGGAGCGGGTCCCCGATGACCGGGCGCATGAGTTCGCCGAAGGTCGTGCCAGTCAGGTTGACCATCAGGAAAACCGCAAGCACGACGACAAAGATTGAGGCAACAAACCAAGGCTTATGGACGAGTAGCTCGGATTCAACTGTATCCTGATAAAGCATAGGAATTCCTCCCGAGAAAGCGGCCCAGGTTAACCTGGGCCGCTGCAGTGCTACTTTTGGACGGTTTGATCCGAGCCGTACCATTTGATCGATAGCTTGGAGAGCGAGCCGTCTTCTCTCATGCTCTTGACCGCCGCCGCAACCTTATCGCTGAATTCCTTGTCACCATGAAGCACGGCGATCACGGCCGGCGCGGATACGAGCGGCCCACCCATAATTTTGAATGGATACCCGGCCTTGATCATTGCTTTCGCTTCCAGCTCCTCAGTAAGAAAGCCGTCAAGACGAACGCCATCGCCCAGGCGAAGATCATCCGCTGCACTGGTGGAGGATTCGTAGCCCTTCACCTCGCTCGGCGTGAACTGGAATTTTACCGGTGGAGCATCATACACCTCGAGCGTGTGCTTAGCATAGGACTCTTCTGAAGATCCCGCAGAAACGCCGATCACCTTGCCATCAAGATCAGAAGGCTTGGTCGCTTTGCTATCCTTGTGAACGACGGCAACCGAGTTGCCGTAGATGTACACGGCTGGAAAGTCGAATAGCTTGGCCCGCGGCACGGTCGGCGTCATCTGACCCATGGCAAGATCCCAACGGCCCTCCCATCTGCCCGAAGTTATGATATCCCACCCCGGCGTCACAAATTTAGCCTCTACGTCCATATACTTCGCGATGCCTTTGGCAACTTCCACGTCGAAACCGTCAAGTTGCCCGTTTTTGTCTATGAACGACGCCAGAGGGAACGCGGAGCTTGTCGCCACTGTCAGCGTCTTCGTGGCGAGGACGCGATCAAGTACTTCGCCAGCATGGACAGAAATAGCGAAAGCGAACGACGCAAATACGATCGATGCAGTCGCTGTGAGCCTTACCAGAAACCTATTCATCCCTGTTCCCCTTTGTTGCGTTTGTTGCCCAGAACCCACAGACATGCTTATTGTCTGCTCATTTGTCAGTAAGGCATAGCGACTGGCATATTGCGCCAAAATGCGTCGCCTGCCGAAATGGGCGCTTCAAAAAACAAGACTTGTGTGAAATGCTTCGGCATCGGGTCACCGCGTCTTCGGGAGAAGCGAAGATGCAACAACGATGCAATCGTAACTGAATTCGACGATGAGACGGTGAAGGCCGAAGCCAGTGGAGCCTGCCTCGTAACAAAGGTGCAGCTTCTCATGCTTTGCGGCCAGGCGCTTCACAGAACGCCCCTGACCTCCTCTAACGTCTCTACTGAGATAGCGAACCTCACCACCGCGCTCGGTTTTGTCGCAAACTTGGAAAATGGGTCGTGAACGGCCATTTTGGCCTATCCGACAGGCAGGCAGCGAGGGTATCGAACTGCTCGGCGATCGACGGACTGGGACAGTAGGCATACCTCGCCTGTCCTTTGCGCACCATGTGGATCATCTCGATGCCAAACAGGATGGCAGCGACGCTCGCCTGTGACTTGAAGCCGAGCATGGAGCGGATGCGGCGGCTAGTGTGAGGTGTCGCGCGACCGTGGCTGAGACATGCCCTGCAGCCTGATCTTGTCGTAACACGAATTCATCTGAAAACGTCTATCGGGATTTTGATCGGGATGAACCTGCCACTGCGCACATAGAGTTATGGAATTACGCCCAGTTCTTTGCCGACCTTCACAAAGGTCTCGACTGCGCAATCGATATCCGCCAATGAATTCGCTGCCGACATTTGAGTGCGGGTACGTGCTTGGCCTTTCGGCACGACCGGAAAGTAAAATCCGGCATGATAGATCCCACGTGACAGCATCTTTTCGGTAATTTGCTGGGCCAGAAACGCGCCCCCCACATCACTGGAATGTTTCGGGTGGTCCGCGCCGGCCAGACTGAAACCGGCACTTCTCATTTTCGACCGAAAACGTTCGGCGTTAGCGTAAAGCTTTTGGCGCAAAACGCTCCCATGCTCGATGACGTCGAATACCTTCAGGGAGGCAGCGGGCATCACCGGCGCCAGCGTGTTCGAGAAGAGATAGGGCCGAGAGCGCTGGCGCACCCAGTCGATCACTTCTGTATTGCCGGAGGTATCCGGAGGCATCGCCGAGCGCCTTGCCGAGCGTGCCGGTGATAATTTCCAACCTACCCTCCACGCCGCAAAATTCGGCAGAGCCCCGCCCATGCTCACCGACGAAGCCGACGGGTGTGACTATCGTCCAACATGACCATCGCACCGTACTTGTCGGCGAGGTCGCATACGCCCTTGAGATTTGCGATGATGCCGTCGATCGAGAACACGCCATCGATCAACGTGAAGCGTGCGCCTTCCGCCTTCTTCAGTTCCTCCTCCAGCGCCGAGTTCGTCTCAATGCAATCGTTTCGGCGGGCAGTTCGACTCAAAAGCATGTGTGGCGGGCGAAGATCATCTGATGAGCGACGAGGGTCTGGGAACCGTCGCGATCATGGAGGCGACGGCCAAGTCGAAGACCTGCGTCTGGCGTTGGCAGGAACGCTTCATGGCGAAAGGTGTAGACGGTCTTTTGCGTGACAAGAGCCGGCCGCCCGGCACTGCGCCGCTTGAGGTTGATGTTATCGACCGGGTGGACTCTGACTCTGGAAACGCCCAGGCGGGAGGCCACGCACTGGACCGTTCGTGCGATGGCAAAGGCGGTTGGGATCGCGGCGTCTTCGGTCGTCAAGATCTGGCACGGGCACGGCCTTGCGCCGCACCGCTGGCGCAGCATCAAACTGTCGAATGACAAGGCTTTGCCGAGAAACTGCACGACGTCGTCGGGCTCTATGTCTCGCCGCCGGCCCATGCCATTGTCCTTTCCGTCGATGAAAAGAGCCAGATCCAGGCGCTCGACCGGACGCAGCTAGGACTTCCTTTGAAGAAGGGCCGCGGCGGCACGATGACCCATGATTAAAAGCGCCATGGCACCACGACACTCTTCGCCGCCCTGAATGTTCTCGACGGCTCCGTCATTGGCCGCAACATGCAGCGTCACCGGCATCAGGAGTTCATCCGCTTCCTCACGGAGTCCAGGCTCAGTTGCCCAACGCTACGGCGGTTCACGTCATCCTGGATAACTATGCGAGGCACAAACAGCCGAAGGTCCGGACCTGGCGCGGCACCCACGCTGGACATTCCACTTCGTTCCGACATCGTGTTCCTAGTTGAACGCCGTCGAGGGCTTCTTCGCAAAGCTCACACGGCGACGACTGAAAAATGGTGTCTTTCATTCCGTCGTTGATCTTCAGGCAGCCATCAAGCTTTATCAAAGAGCACAACGAAGAGCCAAAGCCGTTCATTTGGAAAGCAGACCCTGACAACACCATCGCAGCCGTCAGACGTAGGGCACCAAGTGTTGGAATCAATGCACTAGCTTGTCTGGTGCTAGCGTCCTGCTTCCCGTCCGACTCCAGATCGACGCGATCTGGCCTGCCGGCCGTTGAAGCACCCCCAATGGCAACTTCAATGCCTCAACAGTCTTACGTCACACGGATGCCTGCCGAAAAGGCTGTTCCGCGGACGCGCGTGGCCCATGCCTCCGGTTTGTGCTCCAGTCGCTCGATGGTCCGATTGCGGGGGGCTTTGCTGCGGGAAATAGCCAAAGCGTTCCTGCACCTTGCCAAATCGCCCCTCCGATCTGCTCAAAGATTAATGGAACTTTTACAAAAATCAGCTGCGGAATCTGATTAAGTGTAACGAAGTCAGACCGTCGTGCTGTTGCAGGAAGAAATAATGAAAGACGTCGTCGTGATCGGATCAGGCAAAATGGGCTCCACGATTGCACGGTTGCTCGCGGACACCGGGGACTATCATGTCACTGTTGTTGACCGCAGCGCCCAACAGCTGGCGGAGATTGAAAGCGGTCCCGCGCGTTCGACGGCCAAACTTGACATCACCGACGACGCAGCCTTGGCTGCGCAGCTGTCCGGCAAGCTTGCGGTCTTGAGCGCGGCACCCTTCCAGCTCACCGTCGCCATCGCCACCGCTGCGGCCAGAGCCGGCATCCATTATCTCGACCTCACCGAAGACGTTGAATCCACGCGGCAGGTGAAACGAATTGCTAAAACCGCCAAAACCGCTTTCATTCCACAATGCGGTCTGGCACCAGGTTTTGTTTCCATCGTAGCAAGCAACCTATCGCGCAAGTTCGACAGCCTCGACAGCGTACGGTTGCGCGTCGGCGCCCTCCCGCAGTTTCCGAGCAATGCCTTGAACTACAACCTCACCTGGAGCACCGACGGGGTCATCAACGAGTACATCCAGCCCTGCGAAGCGATCGTGAACGGCGAGCTGGTCGAAGTTCCCGCTCTGGAGGAACGTGAAGAATTCTCGCTCGACGGCGTCACCTACGAGGCCTTCAACACCTCCGGCGGCCTTGGGACATTCTGCGAAACGCTGAAGGGCAAGGTCAACACACTCAACTACCGGACCATACGCTATCCGGGTCATGCCGCGATCATGAAGGCGCTTTTGCACGACTTGGGGCTACGGCACCGCCGCGATGTGCTGAAGGACATACTCGAACAGGCCCTGCCCACCACGCTGCAGGATGTCGTGATCGTCTTCGTGACCGTCTCTGGACGCAGAGGCGGCCGATTAGTCCAGGAAACCTACGCGAAAAAAATCTACAGCGCCGAGGTAGGCCGGCGCATCACAAGCGCGATTCAGATCACCACCGCATCCAGCATCTGTGCGGTCCTCGACCTCCTTGTCGGCGACAAGATTTCAGCCGAGGGCTTCATCCGGCAGGAAGACATCGGGCTCAACGCATTTTTGGAGAACCGCTTCGGGGTCTGTTATCGGCAGGGAGACGCGGCGAAGCACCATGGCGCCACTGTTGCGGCCTGAGCAGGCCTTTCCAGTGGCAGTCTGGCGGTCCCATATCATCGGCGGTCGTTTCGGCGACCAGCCAATTGGAAAGGCGGATCACAGTCACATGCTCAACCCGGAAAGTCGGCCGTGAACTATCCGCAAGCCGTTGATCTGGCATCCTGATTAGGGCGGGCAGCGGCTTTGGAATTGCAGGATTTGCAGTGCTTGGGCGCTGCTTTCCTGCAATTCGGTTTTGCGGTTCCCTTGGGCTGCCGAGCGTGATTCACTCGTTTTGGCGGGGCGAATCGAGAGGGGATGGCGGTGTCCAGGCCACGCGAGAAGCGCGAGACGGGAGAGCAGGACCTGTTCCGTTCCCGGCTCGATCAGATCATCAACATGAAGCACGAGCTGGTGCGGCCGGCGCAGGCGATCGACTGGCCGGTGCTGGAGGCGCGTTTCGGCGGGGTCTATTCAGACGGCCCTGGCATGCCGCCGCTGCCGACCCGGATGACGATCCTCAAGCACACCTTAAACCTGTCCGACGAGGTGCTGTGCGAGCGCTAGGTGGAGAAGCCCTACTTCCAGTATCTTTGCGGCGAGGCGTTCTTCTGCCATGAGCTGCCGTTCGACCGCTCGTCAACGACGCGCTGGCGCAGCCGCATGAGCGAGGCGCGGATCGTAGCGCTCTTGCAGGAAAGCCTCAGCATTGGGGTCAGGACCGGGGCGATGAAGCCGGCCGACACGCGCCAGGTGATCGTCGACACCACCGTGCAGCCGAAGAACGTCATCTTCCCGACCGACGCCAAGCTCATCCAGCGGGCGCGCGAACGGCTGGTGCGGCTGGCCAGGAAGACCAGGGCTATTGCATTTGAGTCATGAGCTGGAAGAGATAAGCATCGTTCCAGCCTGCGCGCATCATTTTGCCAAGCATGGTGTCCTTTTTGCTGTCGGCCCGGAAAGTATTGAGGCAGAAGCGCCGCAGCAGAGCGAGGTTTTCGGGGCCGTGATCCTTTCTGGTCCGGCAGTCGTCCTCGCGGAAGATCACGTCGAGCTGTCGATGCAGGCCATTCTCGACATCCCAGTGACGGCGCACGACGGCAAGCAGGTCGTTGGCCGACATCGGTCGCGAGAGCACATAGAGGCAGCACTCTTCCTGCCGTTTGCCATCGATCACACGCGTGCGCTTGACCTCGCCGATGGCCGCAAGGCCAGCAAAGCCATGCTTGCGGCCAAGCCCGGGCGCACGCACGACACGCGCCGCCCGCCGCTCCAGGCGGCCGTGGCTCACCTCCTCGGTAACGGCCAGTGCCGCCTTGGGCGTTGGGCGGCCGGCCATGAGGCGCTCGGCATCGGCCAGAAGCAGCTTCTGATTGCCCTTCAGGGCCAGCACATAGCTGCCGCCGCGCCGCGTGATCTCCTCGGCCATCTGGGCCGAGCAATGCAGCGCATCGGCCGTCACCACGGCGCCGCGCAGGTCGATCAGGGGCAACAGTTCGATGGCCGCCTTGGTTTCGTTGCCGCTCTGCGCCGGCAAGGCTGCCAGCGTCATGCGCAGCTGCGCGCCCCAGGCCGACACCATCATCCGCGGCGCGAACTGGCGGCCCTTCTCGAAGGCGCCCCGCATGGACTTGCCATCGAGGGCGATCTGCCCGGCACCGCCGGCAGCGCTCGCGACATGGCGCATGAAGCCGGCGAAGGCCTCTGCGAACGCCGTCGGGACAAGCTTGCGAAACAGTGTCGAGAAGGTGTCGTGCGAGGGGATGCCATGCGCCAAAGCGAGCACCTGGCGCAGCATTGCTTCCTTTTCCTGCCCAAAGCGCCAGATGTCGGAGCAATTCTTGGCGCCGCAGAACATCGCGGCGAAGGCAATGAACAGTACTCGCAAAAATCGTGGCGAGCGTTCTGGTCGCGTGGATCGAGATGACCGAACACAGTCTGGATCGTTTCCATCGAGAGCTCCCAAATAATGGAACCCTCTTAAGAATCCACAACCCGTCACTTGGCAAGCCATTTCCCATCTACTCAAAATGCGATTCCCCTGCCAGGAAGACGGGTCTCAATTTGCGCCAGACCTATGTGCGGGTCGACCGTCCTTGTCGAATCCGACGACCATGCCGGCGTGCGTCGAGCCCGTGACCGTGCAAACGACGATGTAGTCGAAGGCAAACCCATGCTGTTCCTCCTGGGCGCGCACCTCCTCCGCGAACCCTACATAGCCGAGGCCGCCTTTCGGGTGAACAGATGCACCGGCTGGTATCGCATAGGGTCTGCCGCCCCTCGCCTTGACCTGATAGAGTGCTTTTTCCCAACTGCGGCGGATACCAATGTCAAAGCCCTCGTCGACCAGGCGCACCTCTGGCCCCATGATCCGGCTCAAGAGAATGTTGCCGACGGTCGTAAATGGCATCCTCGTGTGGTACCCAGCTCCCTGAACCAGGAGACATTTCATGCCGATCTTGGCGGCGACCGCGGCGACCATGCGCGTATGGTTGGATTGCACCCCCCGATGGTGACGAGCGTATCAGCGTTTGACGCGATCGCGTCGGGGGGATGTATTCGAGCTTGCGGAGCTTGTTTCCGCCAAACGGGAGACCGGAGTTGCAGTCCTCGCGTTTGGCGTAGATTTCCACCTTTCCCCCCAATGCTTGGAGAGGCGGTCGAGCTTCTCGATGGGCATGGGGCATGGGTCCAAATGTGAGCGGATAGCGTTCGAACTTTTGCAGCATTTTCTCTCCGGCAACACGCGACGGAGCTGAATAGCCATGCACCAGTCATTCTAGAGGCGTCTTTGATTGACGTCATCTGCGTTATCCGGCGCCAGACTCCCGTTACTATTCCAGCGCCTCGTTCGTCATTGAGAGTTGCTGACGTTGCCCCCAGTTTCTATCCAGTTTTGAGTTCGTTTCCGGCGTGGGTTGTGCCCTGCTGGGCGGGTGAAGCGACGGGCGCTGGCGCGGAGCCTTTGGCATCGCGCAGCGCGAGCGACCGTCGCAGATTGAAGGTGGTGGCGAACTCGGCCGGTGTCTGCCAGGCGATTTGGGAATGCGGCCGGGCGGTGTTGTACAACACGACGAGAGAACGCCCACGGGACCGAGGAACGCAAGTTTCTTTATCCATGGCATCCCTGGGCCGGGCGTTGTGTTCACGTTCATGAGGTGATCGAGAAGGCTGACCGGGAGGTTTTCCGCTGCAGTCTCTCTGGCCACGCCTCCGATCGGTGGCTGGAGGTTCCGGCCTGGATGTTTGATTGCGCGGTCTGCACCGCGTGGCGCATTGCCGCTGCCCCACATGTCGATCCCAGAACGCTTGGCGTCTTGGTGACACTGCTGCAGGA
>NZ_JAMYLR010000055.1:0-31073 GCF_040318155.1 Mesorhizobium sp. M1307
GCGATTGCGTCTGCCCGCGGGGTACGGAAGTCAGGGGCAATGCCTGCCGGCCAATCCAGCCGAAGCCGGAGCAGTGCACCATCCGTGGCCAGATCCACGACGCCGGTGGCGATTGCGTCTGCCCGCGGGGTACGGAAGTCAGGGGCAATGCCTGCCGGCCAATCCAGCCGAAGCCGGAGCAGTGCACCATCCGCGGGCAGATCCACGACGCCAACGGCGATTGCGTCTGCCCGCGGGGTACGGAAGTGCAAGGCAATGCCTGCAGGCGCAAGAAGCCTGTTGTGGTGGAGTGCCCGATACCCGGTCAGATCCACAACAAGCGTGGCGTTTGCGTCTGCCCGCGTGGGACAGAGCTGCGCGACGGCGCCTGCCGCAAACCGCGGCTGGAGTGCGCACCGGGCGCGCGGCCGATTAATGGCCAGTGCCAGCCGATCCGCAAACCGAGCCTGCTGCTGAATCCAGATGTTCTTCAGCAGCTGCCAAGGCGCAAGCCGCAGCTCGAGCAATAGGATCGCGCGCGAACTTCAAACGGTGATCATTCGATCAAGAAAACCCCGCCGGAGCGATCCGGCGGGGTTTTTCTTTGGCTGGCAGATGAAAGAGCAGCGAAAACCTGAAGCCGTGGCATCAGCGGAAGGACAAACCGGCTTCCACTTTCCGGACTCGACTCATGGTCTAGGCAGGCGATACAGAGGGTCCGTAAACCGAGGCGTTCGGGAAGACCGCGTCATGAGCAAAAAAACCCTGATCGCGCCATCGGTGCTGGCTTCCGATTTCTCGAAGCTCGGCGACGAGGTCGAGGCGGTGGCGGCCGCCGGCGCCGACTGGATCCATCTCGACGTCATGGACGGGCATTTCGTCCCCAACATCACCTTCGGGCCGCCGGTGATCAAGGCGATCCGCAACCGCACCAAGGCCTTCTTCGACTGCCATCTGATGATCGCCCCCGCCGACCCCTATCTGGCCGCCTTCGCCGAGGCCGGCTGCGACGGCATCACGGTGCACGCCGAAGCCGGGCCGCATCTCGACCGCTCGCTGCAGACGATCAAAAACCTTGGCAAGAAGGCCGGCGTGTCGCTCAACCCCGCGACACCGGAGACGATGATCGAATACGTGCTCGACCGGCTCGATCTTATCCTGATCATGACGGTCAATCCGGGCTTCGGCGGCCAGGCCTTCATTCCGGCGATCGTAGACAAGGTGAAGCGGGTGAAGGCGCTGATCGGTGACAGGCCGATCCGGATCGAGATCGACGGCGGCATTTCGCCGGAAACTGCGCCCCTGGTCACCGCCGCCGGCGCCAGCGTGCTGGTCGCCGGTGCGGCCATTTTCAAGGGCGGCAGCGTCGCAGCCTATCGGGCAAACATCGAGGCAATCAGGGCAGCGGCGGACAAGGCGGCCGGCTGACCGCCGCCGTTCGGCCGGAGACAGCCGCTCGGGGGGACTTATGAGCAACCATCTGTTCGATGCTTTCCGTGCCCGGATGCCCACGCCCGGACGCCTTTTGATGGAGGCAGAGGACGGGCGCTCGATCAGCTATGGCGAAATGCTGGCGCGCTCCGCTCAACTGGCACATGTGCTGTCGCAGCTGGGCGTCGAAGCCGGCGACCGCGTCGCCGTTCAGGTCGAGAAGAGCCCGGAGGCCATTTTCCTCTATCTCGCCTGTCTGCGTGCCGGCGCGATCTTCCTGCCGCTCAACACCGCCTATACGCTGACCGAGCTCGAGTATTTCTTCAGGGATGCCGAGCCGCGACTGATCGTCTGCGACCCGGCGCGAGTGACCGAGATCGGCGCTTTGGCGCAGGACTCGGGCGCTGCGGTCGCGACACTCGGCAGCAAGGGCGAGGGTTCGTTGACCGATCGGGCCTCTGAGGCGGCCGTGGACTTCCACGACGTGGCGCGCGGACCGGACGACCTTGCTGCGATCCTCTACACCTCCGGCACCACCGGCCGTTCGAAAGGCGCCATGCTCAGCCACGAAAACCTCGCCTCGAATGCGCGGGTGCTGGTCGACCTCTGGCGCTTCACTGCCGCAGACGTGCTGATTCACGCGCTGCCGGTTTTCCACACGCATGGCCTTTTCGTCGCCACCAATGTCGTCCTGATGGCCGGTGCCTCGATGCTGTTCGAAACCAAATTCGACCCGGCCCGCATCGTCTCGCTGCTGCCGCGCGCCACCGTGCTGATGGGCGTGCCGACATTCTACGTCCGCCTGCTGCAGCAGGACGGTTTGAACCGGCAAGCGGCGAAAAACATCCGCCTGTTCATTTCCGGCTCGGCGCCGCTGTTGGCCGAGACGCACAGAGCCTGGCGAGAGCGCACCGGCCACGCCATCCTCGAGCGCTACGGCATGACCGAGACCAACATGAACACGTCGAACCCTTATGATGGCGAGCGGCGTGCCGGCACGGTCGGGTTTCCCGTGACCGGCGTTTCCCTGCGCATCACCGACCCCGAGAGCGGCGAAACACTTGCCAAGGGCGATGTCGGCATGATCGAGGTGAGGGGTCCCAATGTCTTTTGCGGCTACTGGCGCATGCCGGAAAAGACCAAAGCGGAGTTCCGTGACGACGGTTTCTTCATCACCGGCGATCTCGGGCTGATCGATGCCGACGGCTATGTCCACATCGTCGGCCGCGGCAAGGACCTGATCATTTCCGGCGGCTACAATATCTATCCAAAGGAAGTCGAGAGCGAGATCGACGCGCTGCCTGGCGTCGCCGAAAGCGCTGTCATCGGCGTTGCCCATCCGGATTTCGGCGAAGGCGTCACCGCTGTCGTGGTGAGGGCGCCGGGCTCGACCATCAGCGCCGCAGGGATCGTCGAGGCCATCGCCGGGCGCCTCGCCAGGTACAAGCATCCGAAACGGGTGATCTTCGTCGACGAACTGCCGCGCAACACGATGGGCAAGGTGCAGAAGAACCTGCTGCGCGAAGCCTACAAGGACCTCTATACGTCCAAAGCCGGCTAACCCTAATGAGCAGGGCTGCCTGCAAAAACCTTGGCACCATCGATCCAGACGCTTTTAATGTCCAGATCGTCCGACAGCGAAACGATGTTGGCCGCGGTACCGTTGGCGAAGCGCCCGAACCGGTGCGACTGGCCGACCGCCTGCGCCGGATAGAGGGAGGCCATGCGCAAGGCTTCGTCGAGGTCGAGGCCGACGACGCGGTGCATGAAGCGCACCGCGGAAATCATGTCGAGATCCGCGCCCGCCAGCGTGCCGTCGGCAAGTGTCAGCCTGCCATCCTTGCGGTGGATGGTGCGGCCGTTCAGCGTGAACGAGGTCATGTCGGTGCCGATCGTCGCCATGGCATCGGTAACGAGCAGGATCTTGCCCGGCCCCTGCTTGGCGCGCAAGGCGATGGCCATGGTGGCCGGATCGACATGGATACCGTCGGCGATGATCCCGGCATAGAATGCGCCGGTATCGATTGCGGCGCCCGCTAGCCCTGGCTCGCGATTGCCGATCTGGCTCATCGCATTGAACAGATGGGTGACCACCGTTGCGCCGGCCTCGGCAAAGGCGCGAGCCGTGGCATAGCCGATATCGGAATGGCCGATGCTGACGACAATGCCGGCCTTGCTAAGCGCCGACACCTGGCTGGGCTCGACGGATTCGGGCGCCACCGTCGTCAGCAGCACGGGCAGGTTTTTCCGTGCGGCGATCAGCATCGTCTGGTCGGAGTCTAGCATCGGCCGGATCAAAGCCGGGTCATGTGCGCCCTTGCGGGCGATCGACAGATGCGGCCCTTCGAGGTGCAGGCCCAGGAACCCCGGCACCTTCCTCCGTGCCGCCTCGGCTCCGGCCGCAACCGCCGCGGCGGTGATCTCGGACGTGTCGGTGATCAGCGTCGGCAACAGCGCCGCCGTGCCGAAGGGGGCGTGTGCCCGGCAGATGGTCTCGATCGAGGCGACGTCCGGATGGTCGTTGAGCATGACGCCGCCGCCGCCATTGACCTGCAGATCGACGAAGCCAGGCGCCAGCATGCCGCCGCCGGTCTCGATACGCGCAACATCGGATGGAATGGCACCGGCGGCAACAATGGCCTCGACGAGGCCGTCGCGCACGACAAGCGCCGCATTGTCGTGCCAGTCGTCGCCATCGAAAATCCCGGCGCCAGTCAGGGCAAAACGGTCGCTCATAGGGTTTCCGTTACCTTGCGCAGATTGGGCGGCGTGTCGGGGTCGAGGCCGCGATGGCGGGCAAAGGCCTCGACGAAACCATAGAACGACACGATCAGCGTCAGCGGGTCGGTCAGCGGATGACCGGTTGCGACATGCGGCAGGCGCTGAGCGCTCTTTGCCTTGTTCGACGTCACAAAGACGGCAGCGCCCTTGCCGGCCAGGCTGTCGGCGGCATCGGCCACCGATGGCTCGGACGCATCGCGAGCAGCCAGCGCCAGCACCGGGAAACCGGGACCGACCAGCGCCAGCGGGCCATGCATGACCTCGGCGGCACTATAGGCTTCCGCATGCATGGCGCAGGTTTCCTTGAATTTCAGCGCCGCCTCGTTGGCGATTGCCGCCGACGGGCCACGGCCAAGGATGAACAGCGATTTCGGCGTCTCGAGTGCCCCAGCCAGCGCCATCCAGTCGCAGGCGATCGCCTTGCGAAAATGCTCCGGCAAGCGCGCGAGCGCCACCAGGAGTTTCTCGTCGCCGGTGCAATGCGCCATCAAGGCGAGTCCTGCGACGGCTGAATTGACGAAGGTCTTCGTCGCCGCGACGCTGCGCTCCGGTCCGGCCAGGATGTCGATCGCGTAGTCCGAAGCCCGCGCCAGCGGCGAATCGGCGGTGTTGGTGATGGCGACGGTCAGCGAACCGCCGGTCCTCGCCGCTTGCGCCATTGCAACGATGTCCGGGCTCTTGCCGGACTGCGAGATCGCCAGGCAGGCCGAGCCGCCCAGCTTCAGCTTGGCGCCATAGATCGAGGCGATCGACGGGCCGACCGATGCAACCGCCAGCCCGGCGGTCAACTCCACGGCATATTTCATGAAGGTCGCGGCATGGTCGGACGAGCCGCGCGCCACGGTGACGACGAAATTCGGATCGCGCTCGCGAATGCCGCGTCCAGCTTCCGTCAGCACCGCGGCCGAGCCATCGAGCAGGCGGGCGGTGGCCTCCGGGATCTCCTCGATCTCGCGCCGCATATGGGTCGTTGTTGCGGTCATGGCCGGCCCTCTTCGCCCGGCCCGCTCAGCCGGAGTTCGGCGACAAAATCATAGGCGTCGCCCCTGTAGATGGAGCGGGTAAACTCGATCACCTTGCCGCTCGCCAGATAGGAGATACGCTCGATGTGCAGGCCGGCAATGCCCGGCGGCACTTCCAGCAGATGTGCGTCGCCATCGCCGAGATTGGTGGCGGAAATGCGCTGCACCGCCCGCACCGGCCTGTTGCCGGTCTTTTCCAACGCGGCGTAGAGCGACGAACCAATCGCCGCCGGATCGGGCAGCACGCTTGTCGATAGCGAGGCGCGCTCGATCGCCAGCGGCGTGTCGTTGGCGATACGAAGGCGCGCCACGCGCGCAACCAATTCGTTCGACGCCAGGCCGAGCACCATCATCTCGTCGGGCGACGGCGGATAGAGGCCGCGGTCGAGCCAAGCCGAACGCACCGCCATGCCGCGCCGCGCCATGTCTTCGGTAAACGAGGTCAGCATCGACAGCGACTGCTCGACGCGCTCCATACGTGGCGCAACGAAGGTACCGGAACCATGGCGCTGGACGAGGATGCCGCCCTTGACCAGGTCCTGCACCGCCTTGCGCACGGTGACGCGCGAAATGTCGGCCTTGCTAGCGATGTCGCGCTCGGAAGGCAGCGCATCGCCAGGTCCGATCAGCCCGCGTTTGACCGCATCCTCGATGCTCTTCCTGAGCTGCAGATAGAGCGGCGCGCCACTCTGCGACGATTGTTTCAGCGCCGCGAATATCTGGTCGGCGGCCTCGCTCATCGCGCTGCCTCCGCCGTGTTTGCGAAAATCCGTACCGCCATCTGAACCGCGCCGCCCAGCGCGTCGTCGAGCGGCGGTTTCAGCAGCGCCCGGTAGCGGGCCGACAGGCGCGGCGCATAAAGCGGCGCCAGCCCGCCGAGCAGGCAGAGCGGATCGTCGCCGCCGAGGTCGAGCACGCCAAGCGCTGCCTCGACATCGGCGACCGCCTTGTCGAGGATCCAGACAGCGACGGCGTCGCCTTTTTCGGCATGTTCGAACACCTTGGGCGCGAAGCCGCCGAAATCTCCGGGCTTGGCGTTGGTGGTGAATTCGACCACATCCTCGGGATTGTTGCGGAAAATGGCGAGCATGGTCTCCGTCAGCGGCGATCCCTGGCGGATGCCGTCATAGGCGAGCAGCGTCTGCTCGAGCAGGTCGCGGCCGATGCGGGCGCCGCTGCCCTGGTCGCCGACCTGAAAACCCCAGCCACCGATGGCGCGCGACTTGCCTCGTCTGCGCGCCATATAAGCGGTGCCGGTGCCGAGTATGGCCATGGCGCCGTCGCCGGAGCCAACCGCGCCTTCCAGCGCGATCTCGGCATCGGTCTCGACGCGGCTGATGCGAAACGGCAGGATCGCTTCGAGTTGCTGCCGGTAGGTGCCGACATTGGCGCCGGCAAGACCGAGAACGGCCGGAGTTTGCGGGATCAGTGCGGGATCCCTGCCCGCGGCGACAAAGGCCTGCTGCGCTGCGTCGACGATGTTCGTCCTGGCGCCGGTGAGATCGGTTCGGATGTTGGCGGCACCGCTTTTGGCGCGGCCGAGGACGCTGCCGTCGGCCGTTGCAAGGGCCGCCCTGCAGCTGGTGCCGCCGCCATCGATGCCGAGCACGAATTTCACGCGATTTCTCCTCCGGGCGGATAATACCAATAAAATACCAATAGCCAAGGATTAATTTCCGGTTTCAAAAAAGTTAAGGCTTAGTTTGTTGGAAAATCAGCCAATTTCGTTCGCAAGCCTGCACCGCCGCAAGGATTTCATTAATGCGTGTGGACAAGTGGTATTTTTTTGGTATGGTTTTCTCGATTGGAGGAAAGCGGATGGCCGAAACGCGCACCGAAGCGCTTCACCAGAATGCCGAGGGACTGGATATCCAGGCCCCGGAAGCCATCCTTTCCTCTTTGGCCAACGCACAGATCGAGGCCGCCAAGGCCGTGCACGGCGCCATTCCCGCTATTGCCGCGGCAGCCGAAATCATCGCAAGCAGACTGAAAAGCGGCGGCAAGCTCGCCTATGCGGCTGCCGGCAGTTCGGGCCTGATGGCACTGGCCGATGCGCTTGAGCTGCCGGGCACTTTCGGCATCCAACGCGACCGCATCGCCATCCTGATCGCCGGCGGCGACGAGGCCTTCAAGACACTGGCCGGCGGGCCGGAGGACGACACCGAGGAAGCTTCGGCAGCAGTTGCCGCCGCCCGCATCGGCAAGGGCGACTGCCTGATCGCCGTCTCGGCCAGCGGCTCGACACCTTATGCAGTCAGGGCGATCGAGGACGCCAGGCGCCGCGGTGCGGCGACCATTGCCATCGCCAGCAACAGGGATGCGCCGCTGTTGCGGCTGGCCGACATCGCCATCCTGCTCGAAACGCCACCAGAGCTGATTGCCGGCTCAACGCGCATGGGCGCAGGCACCGCCCAGAAGATCGCGCTCAACATGCTGTCGACGCTCGCCGCCATCCATCTCGGCCATGTCCTTGACGGCTACATGGTCAACCTCATGGCCGACAACATCAAGCTGCGCGACCGCGCCGCACGCATCGTCGCCGCCGTCAGCGGGCGCGACAAGGACGAGGCGGCACGCCTGCTCGAAAGGAGCGGCGGCGTCGTCAAGACCGCTATTCTGCTCGCCGCCGGCGCCGCCAGCGCCGATGCAGCCGAGAAGATATTGGAAGGGACCGGCCACAAGCTGCGGCCGGCCCTTTCCGCGATCGAGGGGAGCAAGGGGCGCAATGCCTCTGTTCTCATCAAAACCGAACCTGAAAAAGGTCAACAGGGAGACTGAGCATGACAACGAAGCTACTGACGGCACTTCTTCTCGGCACCAGCATTCTCGGCTCCGCCGGGGTGGCTTATGCCGACGACGTAACGCTCAACATCGAAAGCTGGCGCGGCGACGACCTTGCCATCTGGAAGGACAAGCTGATCCCGGCCTTCGAAGCCAAGAACCCGGGCATCAAGGTGGTGTTCGCGCCGTCGGCGCCAACCGAATATGACGCCGCCCTCGGCGCCAAGCTCGCCGCCGGCTCGGCCGGCGACCTGATCACCTGCCGCCCGTTCGACAAGTCGCTGGAGCTCTTCAAGAAGGGCAACCTCGCCGACATCTCGACCCTGCCCGGCATGGAGAACTTCTCCGACGTCGCCAAGGCCGCCTGGCAGACCGACGACGGCAAGTCGAGTTTCTGCGTGCCGATGGCCTCCGTCATCCATGGCTTCATCTACAACAAGGACGCCTTCGACAAGCTCGGCATCAAGGTGCCGGAGACGCGCGACGAATTCTTCGCCGCGCTCGACAAGATCAAGGCCGACGGCACCTACATCCCGATGGCGATGGGCACCAAGGACCTCTGGGAAGCGGCGACCATGGGCTACCAGAACATCGGCCCGAACTACTGGAAGGGCGAGGAAGGCCGCCTGGCGCTGATCAAGGGCGAGCAGAAGCTGACCGATCCGCAGTGGGTCGAGCCCTTCAAGGAACTGGCCAAGTGGAAGGACTATCTCGGCGACGGCTTCGAGGCGCAGACCTATCCGGACAGCCAGAACCTGTTCACGCTCGGCCGCGCCGCCATCTACCCGGCCGGTTCGTGGGAGATCGGCCTTTTCAACACGCAGGCGCAGTTCAAGATGGGCGCCTTCCCGCCGCCGGTGCAGAAGGCCGGCGACACCTGCTACATCTCCGACCACACCGACATCGGCATGGGCCTCAATGCTGCCTCGAAGAACGCGGATGCGGCCAAGACCTTCCTGTCCTGGGTGGCCTCGCCTGATTTTGCCACCATCTACGCCAACGCGCTGCCGGGCTTCTTCAGCCTGAACAACACCCCGGTGAAGATGGAAGACCCGCTGGCCCAGGAATTCGTCTCCTGGCGCGGCAAGTGCAAGTCGACGATCCGCTCGACCTACCAGATCCTGTCGCGCGGCACGCCGAACCTTGAAAACGAGACGTGGGTTGAATCGGCCAACGTCATCAACGGCACCGACACGCCGGAAGCTGCCGCCAAGAAGCTGCAGGACGGCCTCGATAGCTGGTACAAGCCGGCGAAGTAAGAGCGCGGCGAAGCGTTGTCTCCCCCCTCGAGGGGGAGATGTCGCCGAAGGCGACAGAGGGGGTCGGTCGAGGCAGGCTGCGGCTTGATCGCTGCTGGAAAGCACGGTCGAACGACGATGGCGCGCTGCCTCTGCCGACCCCACCCGCCTCGCTTTGCGAGGCACCCTCCCCTCGAGGGGGAGGGAGGCGCCGCGCCCTTTGACGGCAATAGCAAGACCTGATCGGCGGGGACCGAACGCATGGCCGCAGCACCGAAAAGACCGTTCCGTTGGCATATCGGCGTTTTCCTGGCGCCGGCAGTGCTGGTCTATACGGCGATCATGATCCTGCCGCTGGCCGGCACGCTGCAGCTGTCGCTGTTCCGCAACATCAATCAGTCGCAGGTCTTCGTCGGACTGGAAAATTTCCGCATGCTGTTCGGTGATCCCAACTGGTCGGTCAATTTCTGGAACGCGCTCAGGAACAATGTCTGGTTCTTCATCATCCACATGCTGGTGCAGAACCCGATCGGCGTCCTTTTGGCCGCACTTCTGTCCAGCCCTAGGCTGCGGTTTTCCGCCTTCTACCGCACGGCGATCTTCGTGCCGACGATCCTGTCCTTCGTCATTGTCGGCTTCGCCTGGAAGCTGATTCTGTCGCCGCTATGGGGCGTGGCGCCGCATATGATGGACCTGGTCGGCCTGAAAAGCCTGTTCACGCCCTGGCTCGGCAAGGCGCAATATGCGCTGACCGCGCTCAGCCTGATCTCGGTCTGGCAGTTCGTCGGCATCCCGATGATGCTGATCTATGCGGCACTGCTGTCCATTCCCGAAGAGGTGATCGAAGCAGCCGAATGCGACGGCATCACCGGGATGGCGCAGTTCTGGAAGATCAAGCTGCCGCTCATCCTGCCGTCGATCGGCATCATCTCGATCCTGACCTTCGTCGGCAATTTCAACGCTTTCGACCTGATCTACACCGCGCAAGGGGCGCTGGCCGGGCCGAACTATTCAACCGATATTCTCGGCACCTTCCTCTACCGCGCCTTCTTCGGTTTCCAGCTGCAGGTCGGCGATCCCAACATGGGCGCGGCGATCGCCACGATGATGTTCCTGATCATCCTGGGCGGCGTCTGCGTCTACCTGTTCCTCGTGCAGACGCGCCTGCGTCGCTACCAGTTCTGAGGCGCCACATGAGCACGGCAACCCGCTCGCTGCCCCGCACCATCGGCGCGCATGCGATCCTTCTGACCTACACCGCAATCGCGCTGTTTCCGGTCATCCTCGTGATCATGAATTCGTTCAAATCACGCGCAGGGATTTTCGGCGCGCCGCTGACGCCGCCGACGCCAGGTACCTTCGACCTGATCGGCTACACGACGGTGATCGGCCAGGGCGATTTCATCCACTATTTCCAGAACAGCCTTGTCGTCACCGTCGCCTCGCTGTTCTTCGTGCTTTTGTTCGGCGCCATGGCGGCTTTCTCGCTGTCGGAATACCGCTTCCGCGGCAATTCGCTGATGGGGCTCTATCTGGCGCTCGGCATCATGATCCCGATCCGCCTTGCCACCGTCGCCATCCTGCAATTGATGGTGGCGAGCGGGCTGGTCAACACGCTGACGGCGCTGATCCTGGTCTACACGGCGCAGGGCCTGCCGCTTGCCGTCTTCATCCTGTCGGAATTCATGAAGCAGGTCTCGGACGATCTGAAGAATGCGGGCAGGATCGACGGCCTGTCCGAATACACCATCTTTTTCCGGCTGGTGCTGCCGCTGGTGCGCCCATCGATGGCGACGGTCGCGGTCTTCACCATGATCCCGATCTGGAACGATCTGTGGTTCCCGCTGATCCTGGCGCCGTCGGAGGAGACCAAGACAGTGACGCTCGGCGCGCAATTGTTCCTCGGCCAGTTCGTCACCAACTGGAACGCCATCCTGGCGGCACTGTCGCTGGCGATCATGCCGGTGCTGATCCTCTACGTCATCTTCTCGCGGCAGCTGATCCGCGGCATCACTTCGGGGGCCGTCAAGTGAGTGAGGGTCGGGACGCGATCATTCGAGGCCTCACCGAGTCGGCAACCCGCCACAGATTCCGCGGCGTTCGCAACACAAACTATTATCGCGAATGGCCGGAAACGGTCTGTCTGCTTAACCTTCAGAAGTCTGCCTGGGGACCGCAGTTCTATCTCAATGCAGCTGTCTGGCTGACTCGGTTCGGGATCGAGCGTCGACCGAAGGAATACAACTGTCATATCATCTGGCGTGTCAACTCCCTGATGGTTAGCGAGCAATCCAAGGCATTCACCGAGGCGCTGGATCTGGACCGTCCGTTGCCGGACGACCGGAGGTCTTCTCTGATCAAAGAGGGAGTCGATACATACGGGTTCGGACTTCTGGCACGTTGTGAAAGCGAAAAGGCTGCTCTGCAGATCGCCAGTGAGTATGGATCGAGTATTAGGATGGACCTGAAAGCCCGCGCTCTACTAAAGGCAAACTGAAATGGACCAACCCCTTCGCGTTGTCATCGCCGGCCTCGGCAATATGGGGCGCAGCCATGCGTTGGCGTATCACACCAATCCGGGATTCCAGATCGCCGCGCTGGTCAACCGCTCCGATGTGCCGCTGCCGGAAGGGCTTTCGACCTACGCCATCCGGCGTTCCTTCGACGAGGCGCTACGCGACGAAAAGCCCGATGTCGCCTGCATCGCCACCTATTCCGACAGCCATGCTGACTATGCCGTCAAGGCGTTCGAGGCCGGCTGCCACGTCTTCCTCGAAAAGCCGCTGGCAACCACCGTCGCAGATGCAGAGCGCGTCGTCGCCGCCGCCAAGGCCAACGGCAAAAAACTGGTGATCGGCTATATCCTGCGCCACCATCCGTCCTGGATCAGGCTGATTGCCGAGGCGCGGAAGCTCGGCGGCCCTTACGTGTTCCGCATGAACCTCAACCAGCAATCCTCCGGACATACCTGGGAGACGCACAAGCAGCTGATGCAGACGACGTCGCCGATCGTCGACTGCGGCGTGCATTATCTCGACGTGATGCTGCAGATCACCGACGCCAGACCAGTCGAGGTGCGCGGCATGGGACTGAGGCTGAGCGACGAGATCGCGCCGTCGATGTACAATTACGGTCATCTGCAGGTGCTGTTCGACGACGGTTCGGTCGGCTGGTACGAGGCCGGCTGGGGGCCGATGATTTCGGAGACGGCTTTCTTCGTGAAAGACGTGATCTCGCCCAATGGCTGCGTGTCGATCGTCATGAAGGAGGGTGTCAGGTCCGACGACATCGACACCCACACCAAGACCTCGACCATCCGCCTGCACAGCGCGGCGACCGGAGCCGACGGCAAATTCGCCAAACCGGACGAGATGCTGTCGATGCAAGGCGAGCCCGGCCATCAGGACCTTTGCGACCTGGAACAGGCGTTTGTGCTGAAGGCGGTCCGCGAGGATCTGGACTTGACCCGTCACATGGACGACGCGGTGAAGTCGCTCGCCGTCTGCCTTGCCGCAGACGAGAGCGTGCGCAGCGGCCTCGCCGTGAAACTCTAGAACAGGGACGACGCCGTGGGCTCGCTGAACATCGAGAACGTGAAAAAGGCCTTCGGGCCGGTCGAGGTGCTGAAGGGCATCAACCTCGAGGTGACGGATGGCGAGTTCGTCGTCTTCGTCGGTCCATCCGGCTGCGGGAAGTCGACGCTGCTCAGGGTCATTGCCGGGCTGGAGGACTCGACCTCGGGCCGCGTGGTGATCGACGGTGCGGACGTCTCCGCAACGCCGCCGGCCAAGCGCGGTATCGCCATGGTGTTCCAGACCTATGCGCTCTATCCGCATCTGACGGTGAAGAACAACATGGGCCTCGGCCTCAAGCAGGCGGGCACGCCGGCGGCCGAGATCGACCGCCGCATCGGCATCGCCTCGTCGATGCTGTCGCTGGAGCCCTACCTCTCGAGGCGGCCGGCCGAGCTTTCCGGCGGTCAGCGCCAGCGCGTCGCCATCGGCCGCGCCGTGGTGCGCGAGCCCAAGCTTTTTCTGTTCGACGAGCCCCTGTCCAACCTCGATGCCGCGCTGCGCGTCAACACCAGGCTGGAGATCGCGCAATTGCATCGCCGGCTGAAGGCCACGATGATCTATGTCACCCACGACCAGGTCGAGGCGATGACGCTGGCCGACAAGATCGTCGTGCTGAACGCGGGAAAGATCGAGCAGATCGGCGGACCGATGGAGCTTTACAATTCGCCGGCAAATGAATTCGTCGCCGGCTTCATCGGCTCACCGAAGATGAATTTCGTCGACGGCGCCAGGCTTGGCGAAACGGCAAAGACCATCGGCGTCCGTCCCGAACATTTGACGGTCGATCCCAGATCCGGCGCCTGGAAAGGCACGGTCGTCCATGCCGAGCACCTTGGCGCCGACACCAACCTCTATCTCGACTGCGAGAAGGCCGGCTTGATCACAGTGCGCATCTTCGGCGTCTATAACGCCGAACCTGGTGCCACGCTCTATGCGACGCCGGATCCGGCAAAGACATACCGGTTTGGAGCCGATGGGAAGGTGCTGAAGTAGCGCAGGCGCCGACTCCCCTTCTCCCCTTGTGGGAGAAGGTGGCCGAGCGAAGCTCGGTCGGATGAGGGGTGTTGGACGATCGCTACGCTGAAGGCGTAAGCGACGGAAATCCTTCGATGTTTTCTCGTCGCGTTTCTTCCAGCACCCCTCATCCGTCTCGGCGCTGCGCGCCGATCCACCTTCTCCCACAAGGGGAGAAGGAAGAGCGCCTACGCATCCGCCTTGAACGTCTGCTTCTGGATGCCCAGCCCCTCGATACCGAGCTCGACCACGTCGCCGGGCTTCAGGAAGACCGGCGGCTTCATGCCGAGGCCGACGCCGGGCGGCGTGCCGGTCGAGATGATGTCGCCCGGGTGCAGCGACATGAACTGGCTGAGATAGGAGACGAGATAAGCGACGCCGAAGACCATGGTCTTGGTCGAGCCGTTCTGCATCGTCTTGCCGTTGACCGTCAGCCACATCGGGATGTTCTGCGGGTCCTTGACCTCGTCCTTGGTCACCAGCCACGGGCCGATCGGCCCGAACGTGTCGCAGGACTTGCCCTTGGTCCACTGGCCCTGGCGCTCGGCCTGGAAGGCGCGCTCGGAGACGTCGTGCGCGACGCAATAGCCGGCGACATAATCCAGCGCCTCGGCCTCGGTGACATACTTTGCAGTCTTGCCGATCACCACGCCGAGCTCGACCTCCCAGTCGGTCTTCACCGAGCCGCGCGGGATCAGCACGTCGTCGTTCGGCCCGACAATAGCCGAGCTTGCCTTCATGAAGATGATCGGCTCCGGCGGCACGGTGGCACCGGTTTCGGCGGCGTGGTCGGAATAGTTGAGACCGATGCAGATGAATTTGCCGGTGCCGGCGACGCAGGCGCCGATCCGCGGCTTGCCGGAAACCGCCGGCAGCGTCTTCGTGTCGAGCTTCGACAATGTCTCGAGCGATGCCGGGTCAAGTGCCTTGCCGGCAATGTCGGTGACATGGGCGGAGAGGTCGCGGATCGTTCCATCGGCATCGAGCAGGCCGGGGCGTTCGCTCCCCGCCTCGCCATAGCGCAGCAGTTTCATGCAGTTTTCTCCCAGTTGCGACCAGAGGCCGTTTGCAAACTCGCTCCGCTGCGGCGAATGGCGTGGGTTTCGAGAACCGGAGCGGAGCGTACTTAAAGTACGTGAGCACCGGAAGCGCAGAAAGCCGCGTCAGGCGCCCGGCGGAGTAGGGTTTTCAAATGGCCTCTTAGATCGACCAGCCACCGTCGATATTATAAGCTTGCCCCGACGTATAGGTGGCGCCGGCCAGATAGACGGCGAGATCGGCGATTTCCTCGGGCGTGCCGAGCCGGCCCATCGGCTGGCGGGCGATGAAGGCGGCGCGAGCTGCTTCGTAGTCGCCCTGCGCATGCATGCGGTCCTGCAGCGACGGGCTTTCGACCGTGCCCGGACAGATCGCATTGCAGCGTATGCCCTTGCCGACATAGTCGGCGGCGACCGACTTGGTCAGGCCGATGACGGCTGCCTTGGTTAGGCCATATACGAAGCGGTTCGGCACGCCCTTGGTCGAACTGGCCAGCGATGCCATGTTGATGATCGAGCCGTCGCCGCGCTCCAGCATGCCGGGCAGCACGGCGCGGATGGTGCGGATCATCGAGCGGACATTGAGATCATAGGCAAAGTCGAGATCGCCGTCCTTCATCTCGAGGATCGAGCCGGAATGGACGAAGCCGGCGCAATTGAACAGCACGTCCACGGCGCCGATCTCGGCAAAAGCGGCGTTCACCGCCTCGTCGTTCAGCACGTCGAGCTTGCGGGTCTTGATACCGGGCGTCTTGCCGAGGTCGGCGAGCACCACCTCGTTGATGTCGGTGGCATGGACGACCGCGCCGGCCTTGGCGAAAGCCAGCGCACTTGCCCGGCCGATGCCTTGCGCCGCCGCCGTGACGACAACGATCTTGCCTGTCAGATCCGCCATGCTTCTCTCCTCGCCCGTCTGTGATCGTTCGGCTTTTTACCGGCACAAGGCCGGGGCGCAATGTGCCAGCCGCGCAGTACCATCCCGCCTGTTTCGATATTCGCCCTGCCAACCAAATGTTTTTTCTCGGTAAAGAACATTTGTTGGCCCGTCAAGCCCGGACGTCCCTCCGGGACACTCAGTCGCCGTAGGGCACCCAGACGTTCTTGACCTCGATCGCACGGCGCAGCAAGGCATCGCCGGCTGCTTCGTTCGAGGGCCAGTCGAGGCTGTGGCCGTTGCCGGTCCAGACGCGTTTGAGATTGCCGATGGACTCGGCCTCGGCCTTGGCGCAAGTCTCGGCGTCGGCGAACACCCAGAGCCCGTCGACATCGTCATGCTTGGCCAATACGCCGGCAAGCTCGGCGCTACGGCCGGTGACGATATTGATGGCGCCTGCCGGAACCTCGGAATATTCGATGACCTGGTAGAGGTCGGTGGCAAGCAGCGGGTATTTTTCGGATGGCACTGCGACTACGGTGTTGCCCATGGCAAGCGCCGGCGCCACCAGCGAGATCAGGCCAAGCAGAGGCGCGTTGTCCGACGCGACGATACCGACGACCCCGACCGGTTCGTGCAGTGCCAGCGTGACGGCGCGGGCCGGCGGCTGGTGGACGCGGCCCTCGAATTTGTCGGCCAAGCCGGCATAGAGGAACAGGCGCTCGATCGACAGCTCGACCTCGTCACGCGCCGCCTTGGCGGTCGCGCCGGTGAGCTGGGTCAAACGGGCGGCAAACTCGTCGGCGCGGCCGGACAGATTTTCGCCCAGATAGTAGAGCACTTGGCTGCGGTTGTGGGCGGTCGCCTCCGGCCAGGCCTTGCAGGCGCGCGCGGCCGCGACGGCGTCGCGGATATCCTTGCGGTTGCCGAGACCGACCTCGCTGGCAAGCTTGCCCTTGGCGGTGGCGACGGCGAAGGAATAATTGCCGTCCGGCCGGACCTGCTTGCCGCCGATGAACAGCTTTGCCGTGCGGTCGATGGCATCGCCTTCGGCCTGCTCGACAGGTTGCGCCGAAGACGTTGCCGGTTTGATGATCGGGCCGAGCGGCAGTTTTGCCGAGAGATATTCGAACATGCCCTCGCGCCCGCCTTCGCGGCCAAAGCCGCTCTCGCGGTAGCCGCCGAAGCCGCAGGAGGCGTCGAACATATTGGTGCCGTTGACCCAGACGACGCCGGCCTTCAATTGCGGCGCGACGTGCAGGGCAAGATTGATGTTCTCGCTCCACACCGAAGCAGCCAGGCCATAGCGCGTGTTGTTGGCGAGCTCGACCGCTTCCTCGGTGTTGCGAAAGGTCATGGTGGCGAGCACCGGCCCGAACACCTCTTCCTGTGCCAGAATGTTAGCCGGCGAAACACCTGTCGCCAGCGTTGGCAGATGGTAATAGCCCGAGGAGGGCAGCGCCGAGTCCGGCTGCCAGCAGATCGCGCCCTGCTTGGCGCCCTCGGCGATCAGGCCCTTGACGCGATCGAGCTGAGTCAAGTCGACCAGCGGGCCGATATCGGTGTTCTTGTCGAGCGGGCTGCCGACGCGCAGCCGGCTCATCCGCGTCTTGACCTTGGCGATGAAGGCATCGGCGATGCCTTCCTGCACCAGAAGGCGCGAGCCGGCACAGCACACCTGGCCTTGGTTGAACCAGATACCGTCGACCAGACCCTCGACGGCGCTGTCGAGGTCGGCATCCTCGAAAACGACGAATGCCGACTTGCCGCCAAGCTCCAGCGACAGTTTCTTGCCCGAACCGGCGGTGGCTTTGCGGATGATCTTGCCGACCTCGGACGAACCGGTGAAGGCAATCTTCTGGATGCCGGGATGATTGACGATTGCCCCACCCGCTTCCGGCCCGCCCTGGACGATGTTGACGACGCCCTTCGGCACGCCTGATCGTTCACAGATCTCGGCGAACAGGATGGCGGTGAGCGGCGTGAATTCCGCGGGTTTGAGCACCACGGTGCAGCCGGCGGCGAGCGCCGGCGCGATCTTCCAGGCCAGCATCAAGAGCGGGAAGTTCCACGGGATGATCTGGCCGACGACGCCGACCCCCTTATGGCCTGGAAAATCCCTGTCCAGCGCCTGCGCCCAGCCGGCATGATGGATGAAATGGCGGATGGCCAGCGGCACGTCGATGTCGCGGCTTTCGCGGATCGGCTTGCCGTTGTCGATCGATTCCAACACCGCGAACAGCCGTTGGTGGCGCTGCATGGCGCGGCCGATCGCGTAGAGCACTTTGGCGCGTTGATAACCGGTGCTGGCGCTCCATTTCGGCAGCGCTTTTGTGGCGGCCGAAACCGCCGCGTCGATATCGGCGGCACCGGCATCCGACACCTTGGCCAGCAGCTTTCTCGAGGACGGATCGCTGGTGTCGAAGGTTTTGCCTCCGCTGGCTGCCTTCCAGTCGCCGCCGATAAACAGCGCTTTGCCGAAATCCCGCGCGGCAAGCCACGCATCCGCCTCGTTGCGCGCCTCCGGCGCCGGGCCGTATTCCATGGCGTGATAGCGTTCGAGAATGTTCATGGCGCGCTCCGAATCACGCCATCGCGTGGCGATGATTGGCCGAGTAGTGGCCGGTCAGATGATGCTCGAGCTGGCGCTCGATGTCGGTCAAAAGGCTCGATGCTCCGAAGCGGAACAGCTCCGGCTCCAGCCACGGCCGGCCCAGTTCTTCTTTCATCAGCACCAGCCAGTCGAGCGAGGCTTTTGCCGTGGAAATGCCACCGGCCGGCTTGAAGCCGATGAGATAGCCGGTTTCCTCGAAATAGGCGCGGATGGCGCGTACCATGGCAAGGCCGACCGGCAGCGTCGCGTTGACGCTTTCCTTGCCGGTCGAGGTCTTGATGAAATCTGCACCCGCCATCATCGCCACCATCGAGGCGAGCATGACGTTGCGCAGCGTCGCGAGGTCGCCGGTGCCGAGGATCACCTTCAGATGGGCCTCGCCGCAAGCGGCGCGCATCGAGACAATCTCGTTATAGAGCTCCTGCCATTTCGCCCCGAATACCAGGCCGCGCGGGATGACGACGTCTATCTCGTCGGCGCCGTCGCGGACCGATGCTTCGATCTCTTGCAGGCGCGTAGAAAGCGGTGCAAGGCCATGCGGGAAGGCGGTCGAAACGGCGGCGACATGGACGCCGCTGCCGCGCAGCGCTTCTACGGCGGTGGCGACGAAGGGATGATAGACGCAGACCGCCGCCGGGCGGATCTTTTCACCAGTAATGCCCAGCCCCTCGACGACGTCGCGGCGGAACGGGTTGACTGCCTTGGCACAGAGCCTGCGCACGCGCTCTTCCGTGTCGTTCGAGTTCAGCGTCGTCAGGTCCATGCAGGCGACCGCGCGCAGCAGCCAGGCCGCCTGGTTATCGGCCTTGATCGAGCGTCTTTTGGTCAGGCTGACGACGCGGCGTTCCAGCGCCGAGCGGTTGACGCCGCGCATCGATTCCATGAAGCCGAGATCGAGCCTCATGCCGGGATTGCGAGCAATGCCATGGGCTTGCGGCATCGGCGCATTGGCGGCGGCGCGCGCCGGCAGCGGCGTGATCTTGGACGTGCCGAGATCGGTTTCGCGGATTGTGCTGCTCATCTCCTGCCCCTTGTTCAGCGACTTATGCCGAAGATAGACCGTGAAGCAGCGCTTCACGAGTCCTTCAAGCGGTCATAACGGAAAAAGACAGTCAAGGCAGCCGATTTTTGACCGCATGATCAAAATCAGGGTCTCGAACCAGTGGACGCTGAACTGCGCGTCTCAGCCGACGAAGGCGCGCTCGACGACGAAGCTTGCCGGATGGTGCAGCGAGCCTTCCTGGAAGCCGAGGCTTTCGGCCAGTTCCTTGACGTCCTTGAGCATATGCATCGAGCCGCAGATCATGATGCGGTCGGTCTCGGGATTGAGCCTGTCGATGCCGAGATCGGTGTAGAATTTGCCCGAGCCGATCAGCGCGGTGATGCGGCCCATGCGCACGGAGGTCTCGCGCGTCGTCGAATTATACAGCGTGACGCGGCCGCCGGTCAGTTCGCCGATCAGCGGATCGTTCTCCAGTGCGGCCACCAGCTCCTGGCCGTAGGTGAGCTCGGCATTGTCGCGGCAGGTATGGGTCAGGACCACCTGCTCGAACTTCTCATAGGTGTCGGGATCGCGCAGCAGGCTGGCGAATGGAGCAATGCCGGTGCCGGTCGAGATCATGAACAGGCGCTTGGCCGGCGTCAGCGCGTCGACCACCAGCGTGCCGGTCGACTTCTGCCGCATGATGACGGTATCGCCGATCTCGATTTTCTGCAGCTCCGAGGTAAGCGGGCCGTCCAGCACCTTGATCGAGAAGAATTCGAGTTCGTCGTCCCAAGACGGGCTGGCGATCGAATAGGCGCGGAACACTGGCTTCTCGGCATTGGGCAGGCCGATCATGACGAATTCGCCGGAGCGGAAGCGCAGCGACTGCGGCCGGGTGATGCGGAACGAAAACAGCCGGTCGGTATAATGCTTCACCGAGACCACGGTTTCGGCATAGACATTGGCCGGTATCGGGAACTGCAGCGGCCGGGCGCCGGCAGTGTTGAACGCGGATGTGGTGTTCATCAAACCTAACCTTCTGGGCCGGCTCAGCGCCGGCGCCAAATCTCCATCTGCGCGCCCGAACCGGTCAGGTTCCAGCGTGCCGTTTGCACACTCCGAAGCGGTAAGCTCTTGTGTCCGGAATTTATTAGTATACAAACGATATTTGCGTCAAGACGCCGCCGTAAAACAGCTTTCCAAACTAAGGCATGTAGGCAGTTCGGGCATTTCGGGTTTCGACAATGGGACAGAATTTTTCGGCGCGAGCGCTGGATTCGACTGGCGGCGTCGTCGCCGGCATCGATGTCGGCGGAACTTTTACCGACCTCCTTCTGATCGACGGCCGTGACGGTGGCCGGGTGCATATCGCCAAGACCCCGACGACAGTCGACAACCAGGCGTTCGGCGTCGTTTCGGCACTTGGCGCCACCGGCTTTCCGGTCGACGGCATCGACCTCATCGTGCACGGCACGACGACGACTACCAACGCGGTGCTGGAGCGCCGGCTGGCCAAGACCGGCATGATCACCACGCGCGGCTTTCGCGACGTCATCGAGCTTGGCCGGCGGACACGGCCGCAGGCCTATGGCATGACGGGCACCTTCGTCCCGATCATTCCGCGCAATCTGCGGCTCGAAGTGTCGGAGCGGGTCGAGGCCTCGGGCGCGGTGCGCATCCCGCTCGACGAGGCCGATATGCGGACAGCGATTTCACAACTGATCGCAGCCGGCTGCGAATCCCTGGTCATCCATTTCCTGCATTCCTACGCCAACCCGGCGCATGAGCGGCGCGCCGCCGAGATAGCGGCCGAGCTTTGGCCGAACGGCTACATCACGACAGGCCACGCCCTGCTTTCGGAAGCGCGCGAATTCGAGCGCGGGGTGACTGCTTCGGTCAACGCTTCGGTGCAACCGATCCTCGAACGCTATGTCGAGCGGCTGCGCAAGGAGCTGGCGTCAAAAGGCTACGCCCGCGACTTCCTGATCATGAACGGCAATGGCGGCATGATCTCGGCCCGCTTTGTCACACGTGAGTCGGCCAAGACCGTCATGTCCGGCCCCGCTTCCGGCGTCATCGCTGCCGCCTATACCGGAAAACGCGCCGGCTTCGAAAACCTGGTCACCTATGACATGGGCGGCACCTCGACCGACGTGGCGCTGATCCGCAACGCCGAGCCGGCGGTGTCGAACGAGATCGAGATCGAGTATGCGATGCCGATCCACGTGCCGATGGTGGCGGTGCATACGGTCGGCGCCGGCGGCGGCTCAATCGCCCACGTCGATGCGGCAGGCCTGATCCAGATCGGCCCGGAAAGTGCCGGCGCCAATCCCGGCCCGATATGCTACGGACGCGGCGGCTTGGAGCCGACCATCACCGACGCCAATCTGGTGCTCGGCAGGCTGGCGCCGAAGAAGCTGCTCGCGGTGGAAAACCCGGTCACCGTCGAACGGGTCACCGGCATATTCGAGGACAGGATCGGCCGCGCCACAGGCTTGTCCGGCGTCGAGGCGGCGGGTGCGGTGCTGCGGCTCGGCAACGTGAAGATGGCCGGCGCCATCCGCATGGTCTCGGTGTCGCGCGGCCACGACCCGCGCGATTTCGCGCTGTTCGCCTTCGGCGGCGCCGGGCCGCTGCATGCGACGGCATTGGCGCGCGAACTAGGCCTGCCGAAAGTGCTGGTGCCGGCGCGGCCAGGCATCACCAATGCTCTCGGCTGCGTCGTCGCCGATCTGCGCCATGATTTCGTCAACACGGTCAATCAGTCGGTGCCCAGTCTCGATGAAACCCAGCTCCATGAGACATTGGAACGGCACCGAAACGAAGGCGAGGAGCTGATCGGCAAGGAGGCGGTGAAGCCGGAAATGATCCGCGTCACGCATTCCGCCGACATGCAGTTCGTCGGCCAGACGCATATCATCAACGTGCCGCTGCCGTCGTCTGCGGTGACACGCGAGGGACTGCAGCACCTGTTCCAGAAGGCCTATTTCGCCCGCTTCAAGGTCCAGTTGCCGGAAATCCGCGCCAATCTGGTCAACCTCAACACCTCGGTCACCGGCGTGCGGCCGGCAATCGATCTGTCCCGGCTGATCGACCCGGCTGGGCGCGCCAAAACGCTCGAAGAGGCGCGGCGCGAGATCCGGCCTGTCTGGTATGGCGGGCGCTGGTACGACACGCCGGTCTACAGCAGAGAGAAGTTGCCGCTCGACGCAACAATCGAAGGTCCGGCGATCCTCGAACAGATGGACGCGACGACTGTGCTGGAGCCCGGCGACCGGGCGCGATCGGATGCCGACGGCAACATCATCATCGATATCGGCGAGGCCTGAGATGGAAAAACTCGACGCCATCACCCTTTCAGTCATCCAGGCGGCGCTACAGCAAGTCTGCGACGAAATGGACCTGACGTTTTCGCGCGCCGCGTTCTCGCCTGTCATCGCCGAGGCCAATGACCGTTCGGATGGCATCTATTCAGCGCTCGATGGTTCGCTGATCGCGCAAGGCAGCCAGGGCCTGCCGGTGTTCGTCGGCGTCATGCAGTATTCGACCAAAACCGTGATCGAGATGATCGCCGACGGACGCTGCCTGCCGCCCGAGCCGGGCGATATCTACATCGTCAACGATCCCTATCTCGGCGGCACCCACCTGATGGATGTGCGCTTCGCCATGCCGGTCTACCGCGACGGCAGGATATTCTGCTGGCTGTCGAACACCGGCCACTGGCCCGACATCGGCGGTTCGGTGCCGGGCGGCTTTTCCGCCTCGGCAACAGCGGTCGAGCAGGAAGGCTTGCGACTGCCGCCGGTGAAACTGTTCAAGAAGGGCGTGCTCGACCCTGAGATCTACGCCATCATCTGCTCGAACATCAGGGTTGCCGACCAGCGCATCGGCGACATCCGGGCGCAGGCGGCGGCACTGCTGATCGGTCAAGACCGACTGAACGGAATCCTGGATCGTTACGGAGATGAAACGGTCGTCGATGCGATCGCCGAACTGCGCCGCCGCGCCGCCGAACAGATGCGCGCGAACATATCAGCCATTCCCGACGGCATTTACCGGTCGCAGGCTTTTGTTGATTCCGACGGCGTGGTCAACGAGCCGCTGACTATCGCGCTGGCCGTCGAAAAACAGGGCGACACGCTCAGCTTCGACTTCTCCGGTTCGTCAAAGCCCTGCGCTGGGCCGATGAACAGCGTGCTGGCGACGACCTTGTCCTCGGTCTATCTCGCCATGCGGCACATTTTCCCCGACGTGCCGATCAGCGCCGGCGCCTTCGAGCCGCTGATCGTCAAGCGGCCGGAAGGCACCTTCCTCGACGCCAAATATCCGCGCCCGGTATCGGGCTGCGCGGCCGAGGTTTCGCAGCGCATTGCCGAAGCGGTGTTCGCGGCGATGGTGCAGGCGCTGCCGGACAAGGTGACGGCGGCCCCCGCCGGCTCCAGCGGCAATTTCGCGCTCGGCGGCAACGATCCGGCCCGCGGCCGCGATTATGTCATGTATCAGATCTCCGGGGGCGGCTATGGCGGCAATGCCGGTCACGACGGCCTGAGCAATGGCTGCTCGACCATAGGCATTTCCAAGTCGCCGCCGGTCGAAATCATGGAGCAGGCCTTCCCGGTGCTCTACCGCCACTATGCCTTGCGCGAAGGCTCGGGCGGCGCCGGCAAGCATCGCGGCGGTTTTGGCCTCGCCTATGAGGTCGAGATCCTGCGCGGCGACGCCCGCGCCTCCTTCGTCATGGATCACGGCCGGTTCGGCCCGCAAGGCGCGCTCGGCGGCAAGGACGGTGCGGTCAACACGGTGACCGTGTTCCGCGACGGCAAGGAACATGTGCCGCCGCATCTGTCCAAGGAGCAGGACATCGCGCTGAAGACAGGCGACCGCGTGTGCGTCGGCACGCCTGGCGGCGGCGGCTACGGCGATCCGTTGCAGCGCGATCCGCAATTGGTCGCTCGGGATGTCAAGCTCGGCTACTATACCGCAGAGCAAGCCAGAGACCTGTTCGGAGTCGTAGCGGATGGGCAATCCAAATCCCCTGGAGGCTGATCTCTCGTCCGAACTGGCCCACGCAGTCGAACGCGTCTATGCCGCTTTCGCGTCTTATCCATCGCCCCGCCACCTGCATGGCTCGCCGTACAAGGATTTGGAATCGATCTTTCGGGGAGTATCCAGTGGTCCGCTTCGGGAGCTCAGTGGTGAAAACCTCGGCGCCTATGCCGGATCGGCCATATGGACGGTCGGCGACGTCGATGACTACCGGCACTTTCTGCCGAGAGTGCTTGAACTTGCCATCCAAGGCGAACCTTCGATGGGGTTCGACGCCAACGTGATTGCCGCAAAGCTCGAAAGGACCTCCTGGCGCGATTGGCCGTTGGAAGAACAGCAGGCTGTCGAGGTGCTGTTTCAGGTTGCCTGGCGAAAAGCGATGACCATGCATCCCGATGAAGGGAACGCGGTTCCCTGGCTGGAGGGCATAGTGCTTGCCGGAATGGATGTAGCAGCTGTATTAGCGGCATGGCGTGATAGCCCTTACCCCGAGGCCATGTTGCACTGTGCGGACTTGATTACCGGCAACATCAAGACACTCGATAAGGGGCACGTGATCTTCAGCGAACAGGTCACCACATGGCTTCTATCCGACAGTCTCGCCTGGCACTTGTTCACCGTCGCGTTCGAGGCTCCTTGCGCCCCGACGATCGCGAAAAGCTCGCTTGGGCGAGCGAGACCATCGAGAACAATCTGAACTTTCCCGGAAATTAAAGGCATTGATTGGCCGCGTTTCGCCGGTCACGCTCTGTGGTCCAGCCTCGCGACCAGCCGGTCGCCGGCCCACTGGATGCCGCAGACCAGGACGATCAGGACGATGACCACGGCGATCATGACCGACGTCTCGAAGCGCTGGTAGCCGTAGCGGATGGCGAGGTCGCCGAGACCGCCGGCGCCGATGGCACCGGCCATGGCCGAGGCGCCGATCAGCGTCACCAGCGTCACCGTGAAGCCGGCAACGATGCCGGGCAACGCTTCCGGCACCAGCACCTCGCGAATGATCGTCCAGCGGTTGCCGCCCATGGCGCGTGCTGCCTCGATCAGCCCGTGGTCGACCTCGCGCAGCGACACTTCGGCGATCCGCGCATAGTAGGGCGTCGCCGCGATCGACAGCGGCACAATCGCTGCCCAGGTGCCGATCGAGGTGCCGACGATCAGCCGCGTCACCGGGATCAGCGCAACCAGCAGGATGATGAAAGGCACCGAGCGGAAGCCGTTGATGACCGCTCCGAGCGCGCGGTTCACCCACAGGTTTTCGGCGATACCGCCGCGGTCGGTGGCGACCAGCGCCAGGCCGAGCGGCAGCCCGAAAACCAGCGAGATGAGGCCGGAGGCGGCCGTCATCAGGATCGTTTCCCAGATCGAACGGACGAGAAGCTCAAACAGAACCGGCGACATGGCCAAGCACCTCCACCCGCGCTTGGCGGGCTTTCAAGAACGCGATCACCTCTGCCAGGTGAGCTTCATTGCTGCCGGCGACCGCCACGAACAGTGTCCCGACAGGCTGCTGCTGAACGTGATCGATGCCGCCATGCACGAGGCGGAACGAGCCGGGAACTGCCGAGGCAAGATCGGACAAAAGCGGGCTTCGGGCGGCCTCACCCGCCACGTCGATCCTGAGGATCGCCTCCAGGCCGGCGTTCTGCGTTAGCCGGCTTGCGATCTCCGCCGGCAATTGCGGCCGGATGCCGCCGAGCAGGCTTTGTGTGATCGCCGACTTCGGATCGGCAAACACCGACCACACCGGCCCTTGCTCGACGATCCGCCCAGCGTCAATCACCGCGACACGATCGGCGATCGAACGGATCACCTCCATCTCATGGGTGATGAGCAGGATGGTCAGGCCGAGCTGCCGGTTGATATCCCTGAGCAAGGCGAGGATGGAGCGCGTCGTCTCCGGGTCCAATGCCGAGGTCGCTTCGTCGGACAGCAGCAGCGCCGGGCGCGCCGCAAGCGCCCGGGCAATGCCGACGCGCTGCTTCTGCCCGCCCGACAGCGACGCCGGATAGGCTTTCGCCTTCTCCGACAGGCCGACGAGCTCGAGCAGCTCGGCAGCGCGCGCCAGGCGTTCGGCCCTGGGCCGGCCTTCGATCTTGAGCGGCAGCGCTACGTTGTCTTCGACCGTCTTGGCAGACAGCAGGTTGAAATGCTGGAAGATCATGCCGATACGCCGGCGCAGCGGTTGCAATTCGCGCTCGCCGAGCCGGCTGATGTCGCGGCCTTCAATGAAGACTTGTCCTGTATCCGGCCGCTCCAGGCCGTTCAGGCAGCGTATCAGCGTCGACTTGCCGGCGCCGCTCCGGCCGATGATGCCGAGGATCTCGCCCTGGCGCACGCTGAGCGATACGCCGTCCAGCGCCGCTGTCGCGCCGAAGCGGCGCTTCAGCTCGATGAGGCGCACGACGTCGTTCGGTCCGGCGGAACGGCTGCCGACGGGATGCATGACTTCGGTGACCGAGGCGAAATGCTGGTTCATGAGAGTTCCTGTATTGGTGTCCCGCAAAACGCGATCGCGGTCCGCGTTGGAGCGCGGACCGCTTTATCATGCCGGGCTTCAGCGCCAAGTCGAGCTCGGCATCAATAGGCGCTGATGCCGGTTCCCTTGTAGACTCGGTCGAATTCGGCCTTCACCTTTTCGTTCTGGTAGGAGGCGACCAATATCTTTACCCAGGGCTGGTTTTCATTGCCGGCCTTGACCGCGATGAAGTTGCGGTAGGGATTGTCGGCCACCGCCTCCTGGGCGATGCGGTTCTCCGGTGTGAGGCCGCTTTTAAGCGCCCAATCCGTGTTGACCACGGCCCCGTCGAGGTCTTCCACCGAGCGCCCGACAATGCCGGCGTCCAGCTCCTTGACGACCAATTTCTTCGGGTTTTCGGCAATGTCGGTGGTCGTCGCCAGAATGCCGGTGCCTTCCCTGAGCTTGATCAGACCTTCGCTCTGCAGAACGCGCAGTGCGCGGCCCTCATTGGACGGGTCGTTCGGCACGCCAATGACGGCGCCTTCGGGCAGGTCGGCAATCTTCGTGTACTTCTTGGAATAGAGGCCGATCGGCCAGACCCCGGTATAGCCGACCGGGACGATGTGATAGCCCTGCGTCTTGATCTGGTTGTCGAGATAGGGCTTGTGCTGGAAGGCGTTGGCGTCGATTTCGCCACGCTCGAGTGCTTCATTCGGCTGGGTGTAGTCGTTGAACACCACGGTCTCGATCGTCAGCCCCCTCTCCGCCGCCTGGGCGGTGACGACGCGCCACACATCCTCGTCCTCGCCGCTCATGATGCCGACCTTGACCGCCGTCTTGTCTTCGGCGAACGACGGCGCAGCAAGGCCGACAATCGCAACCGCCGACGCGAAAAGTACAGCCAGACCGGCGCGCCGGTTTATACTTGCGGAGAGAAATGAGAGCAAAGTGTTGGTATTCCAAGACATGATCTATCCCGTCGGTTCTGAAGTCGTTGCGGCCAGGCGGAGTGCCAAGCCTTGCCGGCATCATCGGGAATGCTGACCATCGGATCAAAGCACCGTATTTCCCGCGAAATGCGAAGCCAGGAATATTCTCTCAAAGTTTCGGGCCTGGCGAGCACAGGGCGTGCTGGGATCATGCGTTCTAAGCCAATGCTGGTTCAGAAATTGTCCGGACGTCGTCTCCGCTACGAGGCCCGCCGTGCTTCGAAGCGGCGGGCCTTTCTGCGTCCGAATGCCCAACACGGGCAGCAGTGTGGGATTCGACAATGCTGGACGCGCCGCATGTCCCTTCAAAGCGACGCGCTTGCTCACTCGATGACCTTTACAATCCTGCGCGTGCCAGGATCGACCAGGACGGTCCGATTGTCGACGACGACGTAGCGGTATTTGACGTCGGGAACCTCATGAAGCTCGACGGTATCGGGCAGGGTCGAGCCGACATTGAGCTCCACGCCGGGAAGCTGGACGGACGCCAGAGGCTGCTTTTTCACATACTCGCGTACGATCGTCTCCTGCTGCGGTTCGATGATCACGTCCTGAGCGGCAGCGGCGCCAACACCCGCAAGCAGCAAGAACCCAGCCGCGGCGGCCGAAAGATGCATTCTCATGATCGTCTCCTTTCGTCGTGAGCCACCTCTGCGCTGCGCCGCGTCATGCTGTTCGCAGCGGGGTCGCTATAGGCCGGTAACGTCATCAGGTGGAGCTTGTTCCGCCACTCGGATCGCTTGCCGTTTCGCTCCATTATTTTGGAACAAAGTTTTTTAGCCGCAGTTTTGCGCGGTGAAGGGACGCGTTTTCCAAGGAGATCTCTCATGAAGGGCGTTCTGATCACCAGCATGCTAGCAATCAGCGTCAGCTGCGGGGCTGCACTTGCCCAGACGCAGCAGTCGACCGACGACCAGTCCGGCGCCAATTGTGCAGCCGGCACTGCCAATTGCCAGAACGGCGCCAAGATGGGCGAGCAGGCTCAGGGCAAGGCCGGCGCTGCAACTGATCAACAGGCGCAAGGCAACAAGAAGCTGAAGACCGATGAGCAAGCCAAAGGCAAGGCCGGCGCAACGACTGACCAGCAAGCCCAGGGCAAGGCTGGCGCCACGACTGACCAGCAGGCCCAGGGCAACACAAAGATGAAGACCGATCAGCAAGCCCAGGGCAAGGCCGGAACCACCACCACCGAGCAGGCCCAAGGCAACACGAAAATGAAGACCGAGGAGCAGGCTCAGGGCAAGACTGGGACCACGACCACCGAGCAGACTCAGGGCAATGCCTCGACGCAGACGCAAGACCAGAGTTCGACCGCTTCCATCAACAATGTGACCGTTGAACAGAAGACGGAGATCACGCAGGTCATCAAGGAGACGAACGTCCAACCGGTTTCCAGCGTCGATTTCGACATCTCTGTCGGTGTCGAGGTTCCGCGAAAGAAGGTCCGGCTGCATCGCCTGCCGGCGCGCATCGTCAAGATCGTTCCGGCTTACGAAGGCTATGAGTATTTCGTGCTCGCCGACGGCCGGATCGTCATCGTCGACCCGAATACCTACAAGATCGTGATTATCCTGACCTAGTCGTGGCCAGACGGTCTACCGTGGGTTGATGCACCAAAAAGGCCCGCCGCGCAGCTCGGGCGGCGGGCTTTTCCGTACCCGGCTCCAGCGTCTGCAAATCGCAAATCAAGGTCCGTCCTCGGGGCGAGGAGTGAGCACGGTGTGATCGATGGTGTCGGGCAGGCAGGGACTGGGCACGCAGCTTGTTCGGACTGACGCGGTGGTCATGGCATCGATATCCGTAACCAGCACCATTCTCGCGTAGTGCCGCGGCCACAGCGGCTCTCCAAACAGGACGAAGACGCCGCCAATCATCAAGGCCAGCAACATGAGTGCCGTAACATTTGCAAATATCTCGCCGTAGCGCATGAAGGCAGCCTGTCCCGTTCGGAAAGCGATTTCAGCTTGTGACAGCGGCGACCAGGGCGGCGCCGAAAGCCGGCGCTACTATCCTTGAGGCCGCGCGAATGCCGCCTTCCATTGGATCCTCCCCGAACAAGCCGGATAAATAACGGCACTCTCGGTGCTTTGTTCCCGGCCGTGTGGCCGGACGACAGCCGCGTCACACAGGCCGTGTGTGGGGCGGCCTTTCGTTTGCAAAAGGCACTCTTCGCTCTCATTGATGCGCGGCAGCGAGGTCCTTGACATGACGTTCGTGCATTTGCAGCACCGGCAGCGTCTTCTTGGCAAACTCCTTCATCGCCGGATCGTCGCCGGAATTCGCGTAAGCGGAAAACAGCGCCACCGCTTCCTTATGCGCCTGGGTCTGCATGTCGATATATTTCGATTGGAAGCTGTCCCCGCTGGCCTCCTTGAGTTGGTCGAGCAGCGCCTGGTGCTTGGTGTCCAGCGACGGGCCGGCTGGCGCGGTGGCCGAAGTCGTCTGACCCTTGCTGAGCGCCGCCTTGAAGTCCTCGCCGGCCTTGGTGTGGTCCGTGACCATTTGCGCCGCGAATGCCTTCACGTCGTCGGCAGTCGCCTGCGTCTGCGCAAGTCGGCTCGATTCGATTTCGAATGTATTGGCGATGGGCACGGTCTTGACGAACGTTGCGGTGTCAACCTTGCTCATGGTGTCGGTCGTTAGAGGCGTCAGCGTCGCCGATTGGGCAAAAGCAGCCAAAGGTGCGCCGGCCATCATCGCTGCCGCAGTGATGGATAGAAGGGTTTTCATGGGGGTTCTCCGAGGCTGATGTCATCCCTCCGCTGGCTCAACGCGCAAGCTGCGGCGAGGTTGCCTGGTCGTGGCGGCCACAGCTGCCGCCACGCCAAACAATGGTTTGGAAACGCAAAACAAAAGACGCCGGCTGCGTCCTGCAAAGTGCAACGCAAGCCACGAGATCGTACGGAATCGTACAAGCTCTTTCGCTTTGCGGCAGTCTTGCTATCGTTGGCTGGGAGAGAGATGGGTGGAGGCTTCCGTGGGGCAGATCAAGTCGCCGCTAGGAATCGGTATTGACACCGACGCTGCCGTTCATACCATCATGGCCGACTATCATTCCGGCGACATTCTCTCGACCACCGTCGTCATAGCCGATTTGCGCAAACGCTTTCCCTGGTTCCGGCAAACCGACGAGGAACTGGTTGGCTTCATCGTTCGGGCGCTGGACGGTCGGGATATCGCGGTCAGCTTCGACCACCGCGGCCGCTAGGCTGATTTTACGGCAAAACCAGCCGGCCGCGGAGCTTATGC